>JADGPC010000364.1 GCA_017882645.1 Streptosporangiales bacterium
CCGATGAGCACTGCCCCGGTGAGCTTTCCGCCTCCCGTGCCTGGGTAGCGTTCTGCACTGTGACAACGCATGCGCTCGGAGCAGTCAGGCTCGGACCCGCTGAGCGGGCTTCCGCCATCGCGGCGCTGGGCAGCACGGAACTCCAGGTGCTCGTGGTGGGCGGCGGTGTCGTCGGCGCTGGCGTGGCGCTGGACGCGGCGACCAGGGGGCTGTCAGTCGGGCTCGTGGAGGCCAGGGACTTCGCCTCGGGGACCTCGTCGCGGTCGAGCAAGCTGATCCACGGCGGGCTGCGGTACCTGGAGCAGTTCAACTTCGGCCTCGTCCGCGAGGCACTTACCGAGCGGGCCCTGCTCATGCAGCGGATCGCCCCGCACCTCATCCGCCCCGTATCCTTTCTGTTCCCGTTCAGCCACTATGGCTGGGAACGTGCCTACGTCGGGGCCGGGGTCAGCATCTATGACGCGCTCGGGCTGGCGCGCGGCCAGGTCAGGGGCCTGCCCCTGCACCGCCAGCTGACCAGGCGGCACGCGCGGCGGCTGGCGCCCGCGCTGCGGGGCTCGGCCTTCACCGGAGCCCTGCTGTACTGGGACGCCGAGGTGGACGACGCGAGGTACGTGCTTGACCTGATCAGGACGGCGGCGTGCTATGGCGCCCAGATCGCGTCCCGCACCCAGGTCACCGGGTTCCTCAGGGAAGGTGAGCGGGTCACCGGCGTGCAGGCCGTTGACCTGGAGACCGGTACCGAGCTTCAGATCAGGGCCCAGCAGGTGGTGAACGCCACCGGCGTGTGGACCGACGAGATCCAGGCCATGGTCGGCGGCCGCGGGTCGATCAACGTGCGCGCGTCGAAAGGCGTGCACCTGGTCGTGCCCAGGGACCGGATCCAGTCAAGCACCGGGATCATCCTGCGCACCCCGTCGAGCGTCCTGTTCGTGATCCCGTGGGGACGGCACTGGATCATCGGCACGACGGACACGGCCTGGGCGCTGTCCAAGGCGCACCCCGCGGCCAGCAGGACCGACATCGACTACGTGCTCGACCAGGTCAACCGGGTACTCGCGGTGCCGCTGACCCGCGACGACGTGGAGGGCGTCTACGCCGGGCTGCGGCCGCTGCTGGCGGGAGAGTCCGATACCACCTCAAAGCTGTCCAGAGAGCACACCGTCGCCCACCCGGTGCCCGGCCTCGTGATGATCGCGGGCGGCAAGTACACCACCTACCGGCTGATGGCCCGCGACGCGGTGGATGCTGTCGCGCACGGGCTTGACGGCAAGGTCGCGCCGTCGTGTACCGACCAGATACCGCTGGCCGGAGCGGACGGCTACCAGGCGCTGTGGAACTCCCGGCACGTGCTGGCGCGGTCGTCCGGGCTGCATGTCGCGCGGATCGAGCACCTGCTCGGCAGGTACGGCAGCCTGACCGGCGAGCTCCTCGACATGATCGCCGCCGAGCCTGGTCTCGGCAGGCCGCTGCGCGGAGCCGACGACTACCTGCGGGTGGAGGCGGTCTACGCCGTGACCCACGAGGGTGCCAGGCATCTGGACGACGTGCTGACCAGGCGCACGCACATCTCGATCGAGACGTGGGACCGCGGACTGTCGGCGGCCGAGGAGGTCGCCGCGCTGATGGCGGTCCCGATGAAGTGGCGGCACCGTCAGGTGAGCCGGGAACTGGAGAATTACCGCACCAGCGTGGCGGCGGAGCGCAAGTCGCAGGAAGCCGACACCGACACCGACGCGGATGCGATCAGGCTGGGCGCGCCCGACATCGTGCCGGTTGTGCGCGAGAGCGCCCCGCCGGGCGGTGATGCCAGCGCGCCGAGTCCCGTCGTCCAGGCCGTTTCCGCTGGAGCGAACTCCCGGCCGGTGGTGCGGGTCCCCGGTGCTGGACGGCGTTCGGCCGCCCGGGGACAGAGCCAGGGCCGAGCCGGCGCCGACAGCGGGGACAGCGCGGCGGAGGTCCAGGGAGACTGAGTTTCCGGTGCCGGCCGGCAACTAGACTTCGGCCATGTCTGCCAACCGCGTGCTGTCCGGCATCCAGCCGACCGCTGACTCGTTCCACCTGGGCAACTACCTCGGTGCGATCCGCCAGTGGGTGACCCTCCAGGAGAGCTACGACGCGTTCTACTGCGTCGTGGACCTGCACGCGATCACGGTCCCGCAGGACCCGGCGCTGCTGCGCCGCCGGTCGAGGGTCGCCGCGGCGCAGCTGTTCGGTGCCGGGCTCGACCCGAAGCGCTGCACGGTGTTCGTGCAAAGCCACATCCCCGAGCACGCCGAGCTGTCCTGGGTGCTCAGCTGCCTGACCGGCTTCGGCGAGGCCAGCAGGATGATCCAGTTCAAGGATAAGTCGCTCAGGTCGGGCGCCGACCAGGCCAGCGTCGGCCTGTTCACCTACCCGATCCTGCAGGCGGCCGACATCCTGCTCTACCAGACCGACCAGGTGCCGGTCGGCGAGGACCAGCGGCAGCATCTGGAGCTGACCAGGGACCTGGCGCAGCGGTTCAACCACCGCTTCGGCCGGACCTTCGTCGTGCCCGGCCCGTACATCGTCGCGGATGTGGCCAAGATCGCCGATCTGCAGGACCCGTCGGTCAAGATGAGCAAGTCGTCCTCGACGCCGCAGGGCATCATCGACGTGCTCGAGGATCCCGCGTCGATCCGCAAGAAGATCAGCCGCGCGGTCACCGACATGGGATCGGAGATCCGGGCGGATAACGAGGCCAAGCCGGGCGTGACGAACCTGCTGCGGATCTACGCGGCGCTGACCGGCACGAGCCTGGAAGCACTGGAGCGGCAGTACGAGGGCTCCGGTTACGGCGCGTTCAAGAAGGACCTCGCCGACGTGGTCGTCGACGCGCTCGCGCCGGTCAGGGAGCGGACCGAGGAGATTCTCGCCGACGAGGCCGAACTCGACCGGATGCTCGCCGACGGCGCTGGCCGGGCCAGGGAAGTGGCGACCGCGACCATGGCCCTGGTCAGGGACCGGGTCGGCTTCCTCCCGGCGCGCTAGACGGAGGCCGCATGGATGCCAGAAGCCAGCTTGTCCTGTCGGCCGTGCTGGACTTCAGCGCGGACGAACTGGCGGCCAACCGGACCGGTCGGCTGTCCGAGCGCCAGGCAGCTAAGCTGCGGACGACTAGGTCCAGGTCCAGGTCTGCGACGGGACTGGTGGCCATGGTGGCGCTGGCTTTCATCGTGGTCGTCGCGGTCGTGCTGCTCCCTCGTCTGTCCGCGGGCAAGAACCCGGCGTCGTCGTCCGAGATTCCTTACGTGGTCGGTGCGCTCATCCTCGTGGCGCTGCTGATCTCGCAGGCTGTCTTCCGTACCCGGCGGGCGCTGAACCAGACGGTGACGGGGACGATCAGCATGGCCGAGGGCGTCGCCAAGACGCGGGTCCAGCGGATGGGGGGCAACGTCGGCGACCCGCAGAGCGGCATCCCGGGGACGCCGGGCGGCGCTCGCTGCGAGCTGACGATCGGCGGCATCCGGTTCCTCGTGAGCCCGTCAGTGCTCGCCGCCTTCAGCGATGGCCGCGCCTACCGTGGCTACTACGTCGGACAGGGTATTCGGGCCACGCTGGTGTCGGCCGAGCTCATCTAGCAGCACGGCCGCCCGGGCGGCTCAGCTGGCACAGCCGCCAAGCCGGCCGGGCGACTCAGCTGGCGCGGGCCGCCTAGCTGGCTGGATTCCTGCTGTGCAGCATGCGGCGCCTGAGCCACGCCAGTCCGGCGACGACGGCGGCGCACAGTCCGGCCGCGATGGCGGCGGCCAGCGTGATCGACTTCCGGGCGGGACCGCCGGAGGCTCCGGCCAGCGAGCCGCCGACGGCCGCCGGTGAGCCGGATATCGGCCTGGCCGCCGCGGCGGCGGCCATCAGCGGAGGCACGAGCACTCCGACCGGGCGCACCGAGCCGGCATTGGCGAAGCCCCAGTTGAGCAGGCGCTCGGCCGAGGTGATCTCGGTGAGCGGGGTGGCGTGCAGGATGGTCACGATCAGCGTGACGCCATGCCGCCTGGCCAGGCCGATGTAGGTCGCCTCGGATTTCTCCGTCCAGCCGATCTTGCCGCCGATCCCGCCGCGGAACTTGGTCAGCAGGTAGTCCTGGTTCAGCAGCGTGACCTGCTTATGCCGCTTGATAGGGAACCTGGCCGTCAGCGTCGAGTCGTACTTCATGAACGCCGGCATCGCGAGCGCCTGCCTGGCGATGAGCGCGAGGTCGTAGGCCGAGACCACCTGGCCCGGCGCGGGCAGCCCGTTCGGCTGCTTGGCGACCACGTCGTAGGCCTGCAGGTGATGGGCCTCGGCGTTCATCAGCGCCATGCCCTTGCTGAACGATCCGCTGGCCTGCACGAGCGTCACGGCGGCGTCGTTGGCCGAGATTATCAGCAGCGCGCGGAACAGGTCGCTGACCTTGTAGCGGTGGCCGGGAAGCAGCCCGACGATGTTCGGCTCTACCGACGCCGCCCGCTTGGTGGCCAGGACGGTGGCATCCGGGCTGAGCCTCGGCAGCATGGTGATCGCGGTCAGCACCTTCAGCGTGCTGGCTGGCGGATACAGGCCGTGCGCGTCCTTGGCAGCCAGCACGGTGCCGGTGCTGGCATCGGCGATCACGTAGGCCGAGGCCGGAACCTTGGGTAGCCGCCGTGCCCCGGGGCGCGGGTAGTGCACGACGATGCCGCGGCTGGCCAGCAGCGGACCC
The DNA here is from genome assembly GCA_017882645.1 of Streptosporangiales bacterium. Taxonomy (GTDB): domain Bacteria; phylum Actinomycetota; class Actinomycetes; order Streptosporangiales; family Streptosporangiaceae; genus Chersky-822. The sequence goes on from JADGPC010000364.1 coordinate 4,703, forward strand.
CCGACCTCGTTCTTCGGCAGCGGCGCTTGGTGGCTGACGGTCCTGGCGGTCCGGTACGCGGCCGGCTGGTGCCGCGTCCCGGTCAGGGCCGCCGATGCGCGAATTGGCGCCGCCCCGCTCGTTGTCGCCGCCATTCCGGCGGTCGCGGCGCTGGTTATCACGGCCGCGACGACCAGGGTCCTGCTTCGTGTGCTCGGCTGCATCCGGTCCTTCGATCCCGCTGACGACTCCATCGCCCAGAACTGTTCCCTGATGGCTTCGCCGGTACCCTCGCCGCAATCCTGCCCGATGCCAGCGCAACTGGTGCGACCTGCGCGGATAGACGGCAAATTTTGTGACGGGAGTAGTCCAGGTGAGCGTATCGAGGCGCCCGGGCGACCGGGCCGCAGTCACGGGCCGGGCAGCGGCCGCACCAGCGTTCCGACCGGCCTGACCCGTCCGTTCATCGAGAACCCCCAGTTGAGCAGCTGCTCGGCGGAGGCGATCTCGGTGAGCGGCGTGGCGTGCAAGATGGTGACGATCAGCGTCACCCCGGCCCTGCGGGCCATGCCGACGTAGGTCGCCCCGGCGGCCATTGTCCAGCCGATTTTGCCGCCGATAGCGCCTCGGTACTGGGTCAGCAGCCCGTTCTCGTTGACCATCGGCACCCGCCCGAACCTGGTGGCCGAGAAGGTCGCCGACAGCGTCCGGTCGTACCGCATGAACGCCGGCATCGCCAGCGCCCGCCGCGCGATCAGGGCCAGGTCGTAGGCGGACACGACCTGGCCGGGAGCGGGCAGGCCGTTCGGCTGCCTGGCCACGACGTCGTAGGCCCGTAGCCGGTGCGCCTCGGCGTTCATCAGTGCGATGCCCTTGCTGAACGATCCGCTGCCCTGGACAAGCGACACCGCGGCATCGTTGGCCGAGATCAGCAGCAGGGCGCGGAACAGGTCCGCCACCTGGTAGCGGTGACCGGGGATGAGTCCGACGATATTCGGCACCACGGACGCTGCGAGCCTCGTCGCGATCAGGCTCGCGTCCGGCTTCAGCCGCGGCAGCATGGTGATGGCGGTCAGCACCTTCAGCGTGCTGGCGGGCGGATACAGCCCGTGCGCGTTCTTGGCCGCGAGGACCTGGCCGGTGCCCGCGTTGGCGATCACGTAGGCCGATGCGGGCACCGGGGGGAGCGGTGCCGCCTGGCCAGCCACGACGATGCCGGGACTGGCCAGCCGGCGCCCGCCGACCTCGCGAGGATCCAGCTGACGGGAGTGAGCACGCGGGCGCGGGCGCGCCTGGCGCTGCTGCCGCGCCGCTGCCCGGCGGGCCGGCGGCGACGCGGTCCTGGTTATCCGGCCGGTTCCCGGGCCCGGCCGCCTGGCGCCGGGGGCCGTGGCGCGTCCGGGCGTCACGCTGGCCGTCCGCACGCTAGCGGCAGTGATCCTGGCGTCAGTGGTCCTTGCGGCAGGGACAGGACCGGACAGCGCCATGGCGTAGCCGACCGTGGCCATCGCAGTGACGGCGGCGACCGCCGACCATGCCGTCTTCGATGTGCTCGTCTGCATCCGGCCCTCGATCCTGCGAGCGGCAGCGGCCGGCGGCCGCCGGCCGCTGCCCCGTAGGTTGCGAACCTGGCGAAGCAGGCAGCATATGCGGACCGAGTGACTGATATCGCGCGTTGCGTTCGATGCAATACGCAAAGTGATGATCTGGCCGAAGGCGGGCCGCGCGGCGACCGGGCCAGGCGGTCCCGGCGGATCGGCGTCATAGCCGGCTGCGATGAGCCGCAGGGCGGCCTGCGGTGGTTCAGCCGCCGGGGCCGTAACCTTGTCCTATGGCGCGGATATCGGAGTCAGGCGACCCTATCGAGCCGGTCTACGGGCCGAAGGCGCTGCAGGACTTCGATCCGGACCGTGATCTGGGCGAGCCGGGTGAATTCCCGTTCACCCGCGGCGTCTACCCGACCATGTACGTGAGCCGGCCCTGGACCATGCGCCAGTACGCGGGGTTCTCGACCGCCGCCGATTCCAATCGCCGGTACCGGCAGCTGATCGAGGCAGGCACGACCGGGCTGTCGGTCGCCTTCGACCTGCCGACCCAGATGGGCTACGACTCCGATGCGCCGCAGGCGCGCGGCGAGGTCGGCAAGGTTGGCGTGGCGATCGACTCGATCGAGGACATGCAGACGCTGCTTGAGGGCATACCGCTCGGCACGGTGTCGACCTCGATGACCATCAACGCGCCGGCTGCCGTGCTGCTCCTGCTCTATGAGCTGGTCGCCGCCGAGCAGGGCGTGGCGCCGGAGCGGCTGACCGGCACGATCCAGAACGACATCCTCAAGGAATACATCGCCCGCGGGACGTACATCTATCCGCCGGTGCCGTCCCTGCGCCTGGTAGCGGATACGTTCGCGTACTGCGGCTCTCATCTCCCGCGCTGGAACACCATCTCGATCTCCGGTTATCACATGGCCGAGGCCGGGGCGACGCCCGTCCAGGAGATCGCCTTCACCCTCGCGAACGCCAAGGAGTACGTGCGGGCGGCGATTGCGTCCGGCCTGGCGATCGACGACTTCGCCCCCAGGCTGTCGTTCTTCTTTGTGGCCAGGACCACGCTGCTCGAGGAGGTGGCCAAGTTCCGCGCCGCCCGCTGGCTGTGGGCGCACATTATGGCCGACGAGTTCGGCGCTGCCGACCCGCGATCGCAGATGCTCAGATTCCATACCCAGACAGCCGGCGTCCAGCTGACCGCCCAGCAGCCCGAGGTCAATATGGCCAGGGTGACCGTGCAGGCGCTGGCGGCGATCCTGGGCGGCACGCAGTCGCTGCACACCAACTCCTACGACGAGGCGATCGCGCTGCCCAGCCAGAAGGCCGCCACCCTGGCCCTGCGCACCCAGCAGGTGCTCGCCTACGAGACCGATCTGACCTCGACCGCGGACCCGCTGGCCGGCTCATACGCGATCGAGTCGATGACCGCCGCCATCAGGGACGAGGCTGGCGAGCTGATCAGCCGGATCGAGGAGATGGGCGGTGCCGTCGCCGCGATCGAGCAGGGCTTCCAGAAGGCTGAGATCGAGCGTTCCGCCTACCAGGTGGCGCAGCAGATCGATGCTGGGGACCGGGTCGTCGTCGGCGTCAACAAGTTCACCGCGCCGGCCGGCGAGAGCTACGCGCCGCTGCGGGTCGACCCCGCGATCGAGCAGCAGCAGGCGGAGCGCCTGGATGCGCTGCGACGTCGAAGGGACGCCGCCGAGGTCCGCCGGAATCTTGACGCCATCAAGGCGGCGGCGGCCGGCCGGGACAACCTGCTCGACCCGCTGCGCGCGGCGCTCGGCGCCCGGGCGACCGTGGGCGAGGTCTGCGATGCGCTGCGCGAGGAATGGGGCGTCTATCAGCCCGCCGATGTCTACTAACCAGGTGAAATGGCGGGCTTAGGTGCGGCACGGCCGGTGCGGAGCGCTCCGGCTACAATCGCGCAACGCCAGCGTAGGGGCGCCGCGAGCGCTACCATGCTTAGTGATACCGGGTCGCATCTCACCTCATCACCGAGATGTGGCGAGAGTTCCTCGTCAGCGCTATGCCGTGCGGTTGCAGTAGCTGCCCGCACGAAAGTGCTTGCACCCGGGCAATGGGCCTGCTGGTGATGCCGGTCAGTCCGGCGGAAGGAAAGCAACCCGCCTCGTCACTGAGCTCGCTGCGAATCAGCGGCAATTCCTGCCGCTGACCCATCGGCACCGCCCGATTCGCATGCGATAGGACACTGAAGGATCGAATGGATAGGCGTTTTGCCTTCGGGATCCAGGTTAGTTACCTGGCGCGGCGGCGGCGTGCCTCGCCCGGGATTCCTGGTACCCCTGGGTTCGGTGGTACCAGAGTGACCCCGGTGAGCGATAGCTCAGGCCGTGGAGTCATCCTTAGCCAGAGAACTCGGTGTGCTGGCAGGGGGGCTCACGGCACCAGTACGGAGATCCGGTGCGCTCCTGACCTGATCCTGGCCCAAGGGGAGAGGATTGATGGCTGAGAGTGATCTGGCCGGCGAGCTTGATGCGTTTCTCGCAGGCCATCAGCATGAGTTGATCGAGTTTCGCAGGGACTTGCACGCGCATCCGGAGGTCGGGTATTCCGAGCACCGGACCACCCGCCGGATCGCGCTGCGGCTCGAAGCAGCCGGCCTCCGGCCAGCCGTCCTGCCCAAGGGAACCGGGCTGATCGTCGATATTGGCGGCAGCCTCGACGATGCGCCGGCCGTTGCGCTGCGTGCCGACATTGACGCGCTGCCTATTGTTGACGAAAAAAATGTTCCATACCGGTCACTCAACGCCGGCGTCTGTCATGCCTGCGGTCACGACGTGCACACCTCAGTCATGCTCGGTACCGGACTGTTCCTGGCCAGGGCGGCTGCCGCCGGAGCCCTGCCCGGCAAGGTCAGGCTCATCTTCCAGCCCGCCGAGGAAGTGCCGGGCGGCGCCCTTGACGTGCTGGCCGCAGGGGGCATCTCCTCGGTCGACCGCGTCTTCGCGCTGCACTGCGATCCCAAGCTCGAGGTCGGCAAGATCGGGACCAGGATCGGCCCGATCACGGCCGCCTGCGACAAGATCAAGGTTCACCTGAGCGGTCCGGGCGGCCACACCGCCCGTCCGCATCTCACCGCCGACCTGGTCTTCGCTCTCGCCAAGGTGATCACCGAGCTGCCGGCCGCGCTGTCCCGCCGGATCGACCCGCGATCTGGCCTCAGCCTGGTGTGGGGACAGGTCAGCGCGGGCTCGGCATCGAACGCCATCCCCGACTCCGGCGTCGCGGAGGGCACGGTCCGGTGCCTGGACGACAGCGCCTGGCACGCTGCGCCCGAGATGCTGAAGGACCTGATCGAGTCGGTGGCCAGTGCCTACGGCGTCACCGCCGACCTGACCTACCTGCGGAGCGTCCCGCCGGCCGTGAACGAGTCGGTCAGCACGGCAATGGTGAGCGCGGCGGCCGAGCGGGTGCTCGGTCCAGGCGCGAACACGCCGGCGCCGCAGAGCCTGGGCGGCGAGGACTTCGCCTGGTACCTGGAGTCCGTCCCCGGCAGCCTGTTCCGGCTCGGCACCCGCCGTCCGGGTTCGGTCGATGAGTTCGACATTCACCAGCCGATGTTCGACGTGGACGAGCGCTGCATCGGCGTGGGCGTCAAGGTCATGGCGGCGACCGCGATGACCGCGATCGGGAGCAAGCACGGGCCGGACTCGGTCATCGCCGAGGCAGGCACGGCTGACCACGTCGGGTCGCTCGGCTCCGTCCGGGCGTCGGCTGACGGCGTGACGCTGGCTGGCCCGTTATTAGCTAGCTACTCCCCGGTTGCCGGACCGTAATGAGTTGACTGGCCGGTAGCCCGATCATCTCGTCGGCTGGGCTTATTGTGGATGAGAAGCCGCGAAGCGTCGAATCCACGCGCTCCGTCCGTCGATACCCGGAGCATCAGCTAACGTGTCCGCACCCCACGAGCAGGCCAGGACGGCCATCCCAACCTCTGCTGGCCGGCTGCTGCCCGATGGCAGGAGGGTCTACCGCCTGACCACGCCGCTGGCCGTCTGGTGGATCTGGGTCGGACTCGCCGTGCTCACCCTGGGCGACCTGATCATCCAGGGCCACGATTACCTGTCGGTGAAGTTCGCCCTGGGCATGGCGACGGTCACCGGCCTGGTCTTCGCGTGCACGCTGTGGTCCAAGGTGATCGCCGATGACGACGGCATCACCGTGCGGAATCCGTTCCGCGTCTTCACGATTCCGTGGGCCGCCGTCCGGGGAATCTTCCTGGCCGACTCGGTCGAGATCCAGTGCTCGCGCGGCCCGCAGAAGAAGGACAAGACCGTCTACACCTGGGCGCTGTCTTCCACTCGCCGGACGCGGGCGAGGGCGAAGCTGCACGGCTGGCAGTGGGAGCAGGGCAAGCGGAGCCGGCCCGCGAGCTACGGCCAGCTGCCAGGGGATGCCAGGGAACTGGTCCAGATGAGCCCGACCGAGGTCATGGCCAGGGAGATGGCCCAGCTGAACGAAAATGCCAGAGCCAGGCTGGGGCACGATGACAGCTCCGGCGAGATCAGCCTGAACGGGTCAGGCCCGGCCAGCGCGGTCACGACAGCCGATAACGGTCACGGCGCCAGCTCCGGGTCGGGCAGTGCCGGGCCGGGCAGTGCCGGGACCGGCAGTGCCGGGTCGGGCAGCGTGATGACTTCCACGTGGGCCTGGCCCGCGCTGGGCGCGATCCTGATACCGGGGATCGCGTTCGCGATCTCCATGCTGGTCGGCTAGCTGCGGGGCTGACCCGGCCAGGCGGGGCTGGTTGGCCGGCGGGGCTGACCCGGCCGGGCGGAGCTGGCTAGCTTCCCAGCGACGTGCACGGCCGGGTACGCAGCCAGCCGACATAGTCATCGGGGGCGCCGGCGGCTTCGGCGGCGTCGGACACGATTCCCAGGTAGCGGGCCGACGGCAGGCCGCCCTCGTAGTCGTTCAGCACGTACAGCCAGGCCGGGATATCCCCGTCCCTGGTGCCCACCCTGACTCGCAGCTTGCTGTAGTAGCCGAGCGTGGCGCCGTCCCAGCGATCGAGTGACTGCTCGTCGCCCTCCGACAACTCGTAGAGGACCACGAAGACCCGGGCGCCGGGATCCTCGGCGTCCTC
>JADGPC010000055.1 GCA_017882645.1 Streptosporangiales bacterium
CCATGGAGCCGCCAGGCAAGTTCAACGCCAAGTGCCTGCGGGACGAGAAATCCAAGGTCTTCGAGGCACTGCACCCGATCGACCTGTCCAGGGTGGTGCGCGGCCAGTACGAGGGGTACCGGGACGAGCCGGGTGTCGATCCGAAGTCCCAGACCGAGACGTTCGTCGCCATGCGCGTGGATGTCGACAACTGGCGGTGGGCCGGGGTGCCGTTCTTCCTGCGCTCGGGCAAGTCCATGGCGCAGCGCCGCCAGACCGTCACGCTGGGGCTGAAGGAACCGACGATGCGAATGTTCCCCAACGTCTCCCATCTGCCGGTCGGCGAGCGGCGCAACGAGATCGTGATCGACTTCGACGACCCAGGCTGGATCGCCGTCCGGTTCCTGGCCAAGCAGCCGGGTCCGGCCATGCGGCTGCGCGAGGTCGAGATGACCTTCAAGTACGAGGACTCGTTCCACAAGATGCACGGGCTCGAAGGGTACGAGCGGCTGATCCTGGAGGCGATGCTGGGCGACCAGTCGCTGTTCACCAGGTCCGACGAGATCGACCGGCTGTGGGAGGTGGCGATGCCGCTGATCGACAATCCGCCTGCGGTCGAGTTCTACGAGCCGGGTTCCTGGGGACCGCCCTCGATCAAGCACCTGATCGCGCCGCAGCGCTGGTACCTGCCCGACGGCAAGGACTAGCCCCGTGCTGGTCCCGGCCGGGAATAGTGCGGCTCAGCGGACCTGCTCGACCGGGCGGCCCTGTTCCAGGTAGACCGTTGTCCTGACGGCGGATCCGGCGCGTACCCGCCGCCTGATCGGGCCGCTCAGCAGGGGCAGCGCCGTGCGCAGCTTGACAATCCGGTACTCGGAGATCTCCTCCGCCTGGACCGTGATGGCACTGAGCGAGTCGTCGTCCAGCTGGCCGCAGTCGAACAGGAAGCGCATGCCGCCCGTCCGGCCGGGACGGGGGCGGCGGAAGTCGACGCAGGCCAGCCTGGCGCTGCGGACCGCCAGCCCGCATTCTTCGAGTACCTCGCGCTGGCAGGCCTCCCAGGGTGTCTCCCCGTCGGCCTCCATCACGCCGCCGGGAATGGTCCACCCGGCCTTGTAGTTCGGCTTGAGAATCAGCAGCCTGCCCTTCCGGTTGAAGATCATCGCGCCGGCCGAGGCCGGGATCGTCGGGACAGCCTCGGTCAGGCTGACGGCCTGGCTCATCGGGTTCCTTCCGTTCCGGGTGCCGTAACGCTACCCCGGTGTTTGGATGGCTATACGAACAACAGGAGGCCAGTATGAGAAGGTTCGCGAATGTCGTCGCGGCGCTCGGGACGGTTGGTGTCGCGGCGCTCGGCTCGGTCGGCGTCGCATCTGTTACCGCTGTTGCCCCGGCCGTCGCCGCCACCCACCACGCCGCGGCCTGTGCCACGAACTGGGGCACCAACGCCAAGCACCGCGGCTCCACGTCCGGCACCGTCGCCACCCGCGTCCTGGCCGTCCGGGCCGGCCGGCACGGCTGCTTCGACCGGCTGGTCATCGACCTCAGCGGCGGGCGGCGGCCTGCTTTCAGCGCGCAGTACGTCCGGCACATCGTCGCGCAGGGCTCGGGCCGGGTGCTGCGCATGCGAGGGCACGCCTTCATCCTGGTCAACGTACGCGGGCCAGGCGGGGCACACTATCCGTCGAACGCGGTCAACCTGGCCAGCGTCGCGGGCTTCACGACCTTCCGCCAGGTCCGGGGGGCCGGGTCGTTCGAGCGGATCACGGCGATCGGGCTCGGAGTGCGCGCCAGGCTGCCGTTCCGCGTCTTCGAGCTTGGCTCCCCCACCTCCGGCTGGCGGATCGTTATCGACGTCGGCCACTGACCGGCCGGGACGGCTGGCCGGCCCGCGAAGGATCCCGGTAGCCGAGCTGCGGTGCCTCGACGGGACAGGTTCGCGCGCTGGCCCGCTCAGCCGCCGGCTTAGCCGCCCGCCCAGCCGCCCGCCCAGCCGCCCGCTCCGGCGGCTCCTCCGGCTCGCCGCTCAGCACGCGATCGTCGACGAACGAGACGGCCAGCGCCCCGGCCAGGACCAGCAGCCCCGCGCAGACGATCATGGCCAGCCGGAAGCCGTGGGTGAGCAGGTCAGCGGAGTGGTACTCGGACGTCTGCAGCCCGACCACGGCGGGCAGCCCGGCCACGGCCAGCAGCCCGGCGGCCCGGGCGACGGCGTTGTTGACGCCGCTGGCGACCCCGGCGTGCCCGACGTCCGCGCTGGCCAGCACGGTGGCGGTGAGCGGCGAGACGACCAGCGTGAGGCCGAAGCCGAAGACGATCACGGCCGGCAGGACGTCACCCAGGTAGGAGGCATGCACCCCGATCCTGGTGGCCAGCAGCAGGCCGGTCGCGCACAGCGCTGAGCCCGCCGTCAGCGGCCAGCGCGGGCCGATCCGCTGCGCCAGCGCCGCCGACCGGGGCGAGCCGACCAGCATCAGCACGGTGATCGGCAGCAGCGCGGAGCCGGCCGCGAGCGCCGAGAACTTAGCCGCCACCTGAAGCTCGAGCACGAGCAGGAAAAGCTCGCCGCCGAACGCGGCGTAGACGCAGAACGTGATCACGTTGATGACGGAGAACTGCCGGGACGCGAAGATGCCGAGCGGCAGCATCGGGGCCGGGACGCGATCCGACGCCGACCTTCCGCGTGACCGCTCCACGCCGATGAAGGCCACGGCGGCGCCGCCGCCGACGACGGCCGCGATGATCACCGGGATCAGCCCGCTGCCGCTGGCCGACGGCCCGCTGATCAGCGCGAACGTGATCCCCGCCAGCGCCAGCGCGGCCAGTCCGGCACCGAGCACGTCGAACTTCCGCGTGGTCCGATGGTCCTGCGACTCCGGCACGTGGCGCAGCGACACCGCTACTACTGCCGCCGCGACGGGAAGGTTGATCAGGAACACCCAGCGCCATCCGGCCGCCACCACCAGCCAGCCGCCGAGCAGGGGCCCGACGGCTGCGGCGAGGCCGCCGAGGCCCGACCAGGCTCCGATCGCACGCGGCCGGTCGCGCGGCGCGAAGCTCGCCTGGATGATCGCCAGCGAGCCGGGAACCAGCAGCGCCCCGCCGATGCCCTGCAGTACCCGGGCCGCGATCAGCACCGCGATGGTCGGAGCCAGGCCGCACAGGGCGGAGGCGAGCGCGAACCAGATCACGCCGGTGACGAAGATCCGCCGCCTGCCCATCCGGTCGCCGAGCGAGCCGCCGAGCAGGATCAGGCCGGCCAGGGCGAGCGCATAGCCGCTCACGATCCACTGCAGGCCGCCGAGCGACGCGCTCAGCTGCCGCCCGATCGTCGGCAGCGCGACATTGACCGCCGTTCCGTCGAGCATCGCCATGCCCGAGCCCAGGACCGTCGCCAGGATGACCCACCGGCCCGACGGACCGCCCAGCCTGACCTGACCCGCGATCGGCTCGGCGCCTGCGTTCGTCACATGATCGGCCAGGTATGCACCGGCTCCTGGGAGTTCATCCGTCCAATGTAGTCCTGGGTCATCAGGCGCAGCGCCTCGTCGCGGTCAGCCAGACCCCCGTCCTGGAGCCGGTGCACCGACGCGACCTGCCATGATGCGCCGTTCTGGCCGCGCAGGCAGCGCTGCTCGATGATGGAAAGCAGCCGGTTCGCGTCGTCCGCGGCGACCCCCCAGCGGCTCAGCCCGCGCGCGGCCAGGGGCAGCAGATGCCGCAGCACCAGCTCGGGGACGGCAATCTCGCCGTAGCCGGGCCAGAAGACCATGGCCTCGAGTCCGTGCCTGGCCCCGCTGCCGAGATTCGCGGCCGCCGCGGCGAACGGCATCTGCGACCACACGGGCGGTTCCATCTCGGCCAGCTCGTGCACCAGCCCGTAATAGAAGGCCGCGTTGGCGAGCACGTCGGCCAGCGTGGGTCCGGCCGGCAGGACCCGGTTCTCGACCCGCAGGTGCGGCTTGCCGTCGGCCACCGCGTACACCGGGCGGTTCCATCGGTACACGGTGCCGTTGTGCAGCTCCAGCTCGGCCAGGCTGGGGGTCTCGCCCCGGTCGAGCACGGCCACCGGATCCTCGTCCTCGCACAGCGGCAGCAGGGCGGGAAAGTACCGCAGGTTCTCGGCGAACAGGTCGGTGACCGAGCTGATCCAGCGTTCCCCGAACCACACCCGGGGCCGGACGCCCTGCCGCTTCAGCTCCTCGGACCTGGTGTCCGTCGCCTGCTCGAAGAGCGTGATCCTGGTCTCCCGCCACAGCTCGCGGCCGAACAGGTACGGGGAATTCGCCGCCACGGCGACCTGAATTCCGGCGACGGCCTGGGCCGCGTTCCAGTAGCCGGCGAACATCTCGGGGCTGACCTGGAGATGGCACTGGACGCTCGTGCACGCGGCCTCGGGCAGGATGTGGTCGGTGTAAGCCAGCAGCCGTTCCCGGCCGTCGATGCTGATCCGCATCTCCTCGCCGCGGGCCGCCACGATCTCGTCGTTCAGCAGCCGGTACCTCGGGTTCGACGAGATGGTTTCCGCGCCGATGTCGCGGCGGCGCAGGCTCGGCAGGATGCCGATCATCATCAGCCGGCTGCCCGCCGACTCGGCTCGCCCGGACGCGTGCCCCACGGTCGCGTCGATGCTGGACTCGAGCGTGGCGAAGACGTCGCCGGCCAGGGTCGCGGGATCGGAGTCAAGCTCGACGTTGAACTGGCCGAGCTCGCTGGTCCAGGCCGGGTCGTCGATTGCCGCCAGCACGTCCGCGTTGGTCATCGCGGCGTAGCCCAGGCTGTCGACCAGGTTGAACTCGATTTCCAGGCCGATTCGCCGCGATCCGGCGTCGAACCGCGATTCGAGCAGCATCCGCTCCAGGACATCAAGGCAGGCGCATACTTTCTCACGGTATGCCCGGCGGTCCTGGCGGGTGATCGTGATTGCAGGTACGTCCCTGCCCATCAATGCCCTCCACGGCGCTACTGGCCAACGCGCTGGCTGCATGCTCTAGCGCTGTCTACCCAGATTTGCACGGAAAGGGCATGCTGACCAGGGGTCATATCCCCCGCAGATACCGACCTGTGGCTCTGTCGCCCGGCGGCTACATCCAGGCGGCCGCGATCAGCCCGGTGGCCAGCTTGGACGGCGTGTTCCCGTCCTGTGACACGTAGAGGTCCTGACCAGCCAGGTAGAGCAGCCAGTTACCGCTGGCCGCCAGGCTGACGTGCTCCAGGTTCGGGTACCCGATCGCGACCTGATGCAGCAGCGCGCCGGCCGGGGAAACCTCCCACATCAGCCTGGAGGTGTTGTGGACCGGCACCCCGGCGCAGCACGCGCGGCTGATGAACAGGTTGCCGTCGGGCAGCATGATGCCCTCGCGGATGTAGCTGCGCCGGGCATCGGGCGACCCGGTCACGGGCACGGCGGTGACGCCGGGCCCCGGCAGCACGTAATAACGCGCGATCGACGTGTTGACCAGGTACAGGCCCCATCCCTCGTTGTCCTGCACGGCCAGGGTCGAGACGGCCAGGTTGACGCTGTCCGAACCCCAGGACAGATGAGAGATAGGGGAGAAAAGGCCCCCTCGCTTGACCTGCGGCGGCAGCGGCAGGATCTGCTCCGCGCCGGTGCCGATAGTCCTGATCACCAGCTTGAAGTCGGCCGCGAGGTTGGACTGATCCGGGACGCAGCCCGGCTTCAGCA
>JADGPC010000365.1 GCA_017882645.1 Streptosporangiales bacterium
CCAGCATGCCGGCCACCAGCGCCGCGTGGCGCCCGACAGCCGCCGAGCCGACCAGCTCGAGGCGCCCGCTCTCCTCGTCGGCGCGCGAGTGCCTGACGACGATGAAGATGGCCATGATCCCGGCGAGCAGCGCCACGAGCGTGGTGTCCCGCCAGGCGGTGAACGATCCCAGCGAGCTGCCGTAGAACGGGCCGTAGATCGTCAGCAGCGCCGCGTTGTGGTTCGAGGTCACCACGAACAGCTCCCGCCCGGCGGCGGTCGGGTACAGCTTCCTGAAGCCGTAGGCGCTTGCTCCGGCGAACGCGGCGAACACGTAGACCCAGATGACCAGCATGACCCGGTCACGGCGCAGGGCAAGCGCGGTCAGCTGGCGCGTCCCGGCGAGGGTGTTCACGAGTGCGTCCCCTCCGGCGCGGCCGCCGCGACCTCGGGCCGCGAACCGTCGCCCGCATAGTGCCGCAGGAACAGTTCCTCCAGCGTCGGCGGCTGGCTGGTCAGGCTGCGCACGCCGGCCGCGGTGAGCACCTTGAGCAGGCCGTCCAACTTGTCGGTCTCGACCTCGCAGCGCACCCGGTCTCCCTCGACGTCGAGGTCGTGCACGCCGGGCAGCCGGTCCAGGCCCTGCGGCGGACTGGCGAGCTCGGCTGCGATCGACGTCCTGGTCAGGTGCCGCAGGTCGGCGAGCGTGCCGGTTTCCACGGTCCGGCCGAGCCTGATGATGGTCACCCGGTCGCAGAGCGCCTCGACCTCGGACAGGATGTGACTGGACAGCAGGACGGTCCGGCCGTGCTGGCGCTCCTCGTCGACGTACTCGCGGAACACCGCCTCCATCAGCGGGTCAAGCCCGGCGGTCGGCTCGTCGAGCAGCAGCAGCTCCACGTCGGAGGCGAGCGCGGCGACCAGCGCGACCTTCTGCCGGTTGCCCCTGGAGTAAGCCCTCGCCTTCACGGTCGGGTCGAGCTCGAAACGCTCGATCAGGCTGGCCCGCCGCTGCGCGTCCAGCCCGCCGCGGAGCCGCCCGAGCAGGTCGATCACCTCGCCGCCGGTGAAGTTCGGCCACAGGCTCACGTCACCGGGGACGTAGCCGAGCCTGCGGTGCAGGCTGGTCGCGTCCGCCCACGGATCACCGCCGAGCAGCGTCGCCGACCCGCCGTCCGCGCGCAGCAGGCCAAGCAGGACCCGGATCGTGGTGGTCTTGCCCGCGCCGTTGGGGCCGAGGAACCCGTGCACCTCGCCGGTCGCCACATTCAGGTCAAGGCCGTCGAGCGCGACGACCTTGCCGTAGGCCTTGCGCAGCCCCGCCACGTCGATTGCATCTACCATGATTCGGAGACTACACTAGATTCACAAATCTCTGAAAGTTATGAACGCAAGGAATCCGGGGGCTGCCAGCAGTGGGCGCAAAGGGCATCGAGTGACTGCAGAGCGTAGCGGCGAGCCAGCGCCATCGCCGGCCGCGAGGACAGCTTCCGGCGGACCGGCCGCTTCCGACCCGCACGGAACCGGGCCGGACGAGCGTTCCCGGCCGGCCGGGAACGGCGGCGTCGGCCTGGCGGGCGGGCGCGACCAGGCGGCCGTGGGGCGTTTCGTCGAGCGATTCGCCTCGGTGCTGGTCGAGGCGGGCATCCCCCGGATGCCTGCCCGGGTGTTCGCCGCCCTGCTGGCCACGGATTCGGGCCGGCTCACCGCGGCCGAGCTCTCCGGCCAGCTCCAGGCGAGCCCGGCGGCGGTCTCGGGCGGCGTCCGCTACCTCATCGCCGTGGGAATGGTCACCAGGGAGGGCCAGCCGGGGTCGCGCCGCCACCACTACCGGGTTCCCGACCATGTCTGGGACGAGGTCGTCACCGGCCGCGATCGCCTGATGGCCCGCTGGACGGCCGTGCTGAAGGAAGGGATCGACGTAGTCGGACGTGACACGCCTGCCGGTACCAGACTGGTCGATTCGGTACAGTACTTCGAGTTTGTCATCGCCGAGCTTCCGGGGGTTCTCGCCAGGTGGCAGGAGCACAAGGCCGCCCTCGAGCGGGGCGCGGCCGGCCTGTCCTGACCGGCCAGGTGCGCGGCCGGCCCGGATTCGCCGGCCGCAGCGCACGCGAATTGCCGTCCAGATGGAGGATCCGCGCCGGAACGTTGGTAAGACTGGTAGTGACGCACAGCTGAGGAGGCTGCCGACGTGGGGCGCGATCCAGGAGACCTTTATCAGGTGAGTCCAGACGCGCTCGAGCTGGATTCCGACCTCGTGATGCTTTATTACCTTGACGGATTCGTGGACGCGGGAGCCGCCGGACGGCAGCTGGCCACGCACCTGCTTTCCACGCTCGAGCACACTGAGGTCGCGAAGTTCGACGTCGACTCGCTGATCGACTACCGGTCCCGCCGGCCGGCCATGGTCTTCACCAAAGATCACTGGGAGAGCATCGACGCGCCGGAGATCACCGTGTACCTGCTCAAGGACGGAGCCGGGACCCAGTTCCTGCTGCTCAACGGCCTGGAGCCGGACCGCGACTGGGAGGCGTTCAGCAAGGCCGTGCTCGCTCTGGCGGACCGGCTCAAGGTCCGTCTGGTGGTGAGCTTCCACGGCATCCCGATGGGCGTGCCGCATACCAGGCCGCTCGGCATCACCGGGCATGCCACGCAGCCAGATCTGATCGACGGATACCAGCCGCTGGTCGACCGCCTCCAGGTACCGGGCAGCGCCTCGGCCCTGATCGAATTCCGGATGGGCGAGGCGGGCAAGGCCGCGATCGGATTCGCGGTGCACGTGCCGCACTACCTGGCGCACGCGTCCTACCCGGCCGCGGCGACCACCCTGCTGGCGGCGGTGGAGCAGGCCACCAGCCTGAACCTGCCCGCCGACGCGCTGCGCGAGGCCGCCGAGCTCACCGACGCCGAGATCGCCAGGCAGGTCGAAGGGTCGGAGGAGGTGACCGAGGTCGTCAGGTCGCTGGAGGAACAGTACGACGCGTTCAACGCCGGGCGGCAGGACCTGCTGGCGGGCCAGCCGGAGAACATGCCGACCGCCGAGGAACTCGGCGCGCAGTTCGAGCGGTTCCTGGCCGAGCAGCAGTTCGGCGGCGAGGGAACCGAGAACTCCTAGGCGCTAGCTCACCTCGCGGAGCAGGCCAGTCGTCACGTCATAGACGAATCCGCGGACGGCGTCGGTGTGCGGCAGGAACGGGCACGCCCGCACCCTGGCCATCGACTGCCTGACCTCGGAATCGACGTCGGTGAACGCCTCGGTGGCCCAGGCCGGCTTGATCCC
>JADGPC010000366.1 GCA_017882645.1 Streptosporangiales bacterium
CGTCGATGTAGATGATCCCGGTCTCGGCCTTCTTGACGTCGTAGTCGGCGGCCTGGATCAGCTTGAGCAGTATGTTCTCGACATCCTCGCCGACATAACCCGCCTCGGTCAGCGCGGTGGCATCGGCGATCGCGAACGGCACGTTCAGCAGCCGGGCCAGGGTCTGCGCGAGCAGCGTCTTGCCAGACCCGGTCGGCCCGAGCAGCAGGATGTTCGACTTCGCCAGCTCGACGCCGTCCTCGGCGACTCGCTCGCCGCCGGACTGGATCCGCTTGTAGTGGTTGTAGACGGCGACCGACAGGCCCTTCTTGGCCTTCTCCTGGCCGATCACGTAAGAGTCGAGGAACTCGTAGATCTCCCTCGGCTTCGGCAGGCTGTCCCATTTGATCTCGGACGGCTCAGCCAGTTCCTCTTCGATGATCTCGTTGCACAAGTCGATGCACTCGTCGCAGATGTACACGCCTGGACCAGCGATCAGCTTTTTGACCTGCTTCTGGCTCTTGCCACAGAACGAGCACTTCAGCAGGTCAGCGCCCTCGCCAATGCGTGCCACCGCATTACTCCCTCTCCCGCCGTCGCCGGTATGGGCGATTCGAAACAGCTACGGCCATTTGCTCCCGTGCGGCGGCTGCCGCGGACCGGAACTAGACGGTACCTCGTCTCAGGCCCTAGTTGCTTCCTCCGGGTCGTCTTTGCACGCGCGTCGCGCGAGCGCATCGCGCGCTTAGGACGACACTACATCGGGCTGGCGCTTCAGCATCGTCAGTACGTCATCAACCAGCCCGTACTCTTTCGCTTCGAACGCCGTCAGGAACTTGTCACGCTCGATGTCCCGGCGGATCTGCTCCTCGTCGCGACCGGAGTGCTTGGCCAGGACGGCCTCCATGGCCTGGCGCATCCGCTGGATCTCCCTGGCCTGGATCTCCAGGTCACTGGACTGGCCGTAGCCGCTTTCGATGGCCGGCTGGTGGATCAGGATCCGCGAGTTCGGCAGCGCCATCCGCTTGCCCTTGGTGCCGGCCGCCAGCAGGACCGCGGCGGCCGAGGCCGCCTGGCCCAGGCAGAACGTCTGGATGTCGGGCTTGACGTACTGCATCGTGTCGTAGATCGCCATCATCGACGTCATCGAACCGCCGGGCGAGTTGATGTAGATCAGGATGTCCCGGTCGGGGTCGATCGACTCGAGGGTGATCAGCTGGGCCATCACGTCATTGGCCGACGCGTCGTCGATCTGAACCCCGAGGAAGATGATCCGCTCCTCGAAGAGCTTGTTGTACGGGTTCATCTCCTTGATCCCGTACGGCGTCCGCTCGACGAACGACGGCAGGACATACCGCGCCTCGGCCAGGCCGGGCCGCGCCGACCCGCTGAGTCCGGTGGCCGCGTTCAGGTGCTCGGCTCTCGGCTGGTTGTTCATGACACCGCGCCTTCCGTTGGGACCTCCACGGCACTGCGCACCACGTGGTCGACGAATCCGTACTCCTTGGCCTGGTCGGCGGTGAACCACCGGTCCCGGTCCGAGTCGGCCTCGACCTGCTCCACGCTCTGCCCGGTGTGCATCGCCGTCCGCTCGGCCAGGATGCGCTTCACGTACAGGATCTGCTCCGCCTGGATCCTGATGTCCGAGGCCGTGCCGCCGATGCCGCCGTGCGGCTGGTGCAGCATGATCTGAGCGTGCGGCATCGCGTACCGCTTGCCTTTCGCGCCGGCGCACAGGAGGAACTGGCCCATCGAGGCGGCCATGCCCATGGCATAGGTGGCGACGTCGTTCGGCACGTACTGCATCACGTCGTAGATCGCCAGGCCGGCGCT
Source organism: Streptosporangiales bacterium (assembly GCA_017882645.1). Classification (GTDB taxonomy): domain Bacteria; phylum Actinomycetota; class Actinomycetes; order Streptosporangiales; family Streptosporangiaceae; genus Chersky-822. Next base: position 1,813 of record JADGPC010000366.1, read on the forward strand.
GACCGAGCCGCCCGGTGAGTTGATGTAGATGCTGATGTCCCGCTTGGGATCCTCAGCGGCGAGCAGGATCAGCTCGGCGCTGATCCGGTTGGCGAGATCGTCGTCGACCTGCTGGCCGAGAAAGATGATCCGGTGCCGCAGCAGGCGCTGGAAGAGCTGGTCGCCCATCGGCAGCATCTGGGTTTCCCCCGCCCGCGCGAGCACCCGGCCTGGCAGCTGATACTCAGGCGGCTGATCTTCAGGCGACCTGGTCACCGTTGCCTCCTCATTGTGGCGATCTGGCCCGTGCGCGTGCCGCCCCGTGCCATGTACCGCGCCATTGACTTTCCTGGCTCTGATGAAAATGACCCTAACTCCCTGCCGAGGCCGGAACGTCCACGGCTCCGGCCTGTTCGCTCTGGGCGCAGGCAGATCGGCCCGGTGGCGGCCGCCCATCCGGGCGCGGGCCCGCCGCGATACCTGACCTGGCCGGCCGCGCCGCTGGGGCGGCGCCCAGCCAGGCCTGAGCGGCCGCCTTACTCCTGCGCCGCGGCCTCGCCCTGCGGGTCCTGGTCCTTGCGGCCGCGCCGGGCGCGGCTCTTCGGCTTAGCGGCCGCGTCCTCGTCCTTGCCTGCCGGGCTCTTGGCGTCCTTGCCTTCGGCGGCCTTGGCGGCACCGCGCCGGGACCGGCCCTTGGCGGGAGCCGAGCCGGCTGCGGCCGCCGGGGCGTCGGCAGCGGTCTCGTCGTCGCCGGCCTCGTCGCCCTCCGCCGCGCCGGCCTCCTCCGGGCTGCCGACGGCGACCTTGCGGCCCGACTCGTCGGTAACCTTCACCCGCTGGGCGAGCAGGTCAGCCGCCTTGGACCTGAGCACGTCGGAGACGACCGCGGCCAGCTGGCCCGAGCTGGTGAGCTGGCGGGCGAACTGGTCGGGCGCGACGCCCTGCTGATACGCCAGCTGGGCGATGTACTGGCCGATCTCGTCCTGCTCGAGGCCCAGATCTTCGGTCTCGGCGAGCTGGTCGAGGATGAACCTGGCTTTGACCGAGCGCCGCACCTCGTCGGCGATTTCCTTCTCGATATCCGCCGCGGAGACCTGCCGGCCCTCGGCATAGGTCTCCATCGTCAGGCCGGCCTGCTCGAGGTCGCGATCCAGAGACTCGCGCCGGTGCTCGATCTCGTGCTCCACGAGCGCGTCAGGCAGCGGCATCTCGATCCTGGTCAGCAGCGCCTCGATCGCGCGGTCCCTGGCCTGCCCGGCCTGGCCGGCCTTGCGCATCGCTTCCATCTGCTTGCGGGTGTTTGCCCGCAGCTCGCCGACGGTGTTGAACTCGCTCGCCGACTGGGCGAAGTCGTCGTCCAGGTCCGGCAGGTCCTTGGTCTTGACGCTGCGCACCGTGACCGTCACGTCAGCCTGGGCGCCCTCGAGCTGGCCGCCCGCGAGCTCCGTGGTGAAGGTCGCCGTCTCGTCGGCCGACATGCCCGCCAGGGCCTCGTCCAGGCCGTCCAGCATCGTGCCGCTGCCGACTTCGTAGGAGACGCCGGTCGCCTGCGCGTCCTCGACCGGCTTCCCGTCGACGACGGCGGCCAGGTCGATCGACACGAAGTCGCCTGACTCCGCGGGACGCGCCGCTGCCCGCAGCGAGGCGAATCGCTCGCGCAGCGCACCCAGGTACTCTTCCACCTGGTCCGGGCTCACGTCCGCGTCGTCGACGACGACCTGGAGCGTGGTCAGGTCGGGGATCTCAAAGCTCGGCCGGACGTCCACCTCGGCCGTGAAAGCCATCTCGGCGCCGTCGTCGAGCTTGGTGATCTCCACATCGGGCTGCCCGAGGGCGAATACCTGGGCCTCGCGGACCGCCTTGGCGTACAGCTCGGGGACGGCCTCGTTGATGGCCTGCTCGAGCACGGCGCCGCGGCCCACCCGCTGGTCGAGAATCTGCCGCGGAACGTGGCCAGGCCGGAACCCGGGAATCCGGACCTGCCTGCCGACCTCACGGTAGGCCTGGTCCAGGCTCGGCTTGAGCTCGTCAAAAGGCACCTCGACCGTGAGGCGAACACGGGTCGGGCTCAGCTCCTCGACGTCGGTCTTCACGACGTTGTCACTCCTCGGATATCCGGCTTCTCGCCGTCCGGCTAGTCGTTCCCGGCCCTGGTGTTTGGCGGACCGGTTGTCCGGCACCAGAGTCCCAGGCACCGCGTTTCCGGTCGGATGGGGTCATTTTGCCGCCGCGCAGTCAATGGCTCAATCGCTTGCGGCTACGGCGGCCAAGTCTATGGCCTGGCCGCAACATTCACCCGTCACGGGTGGTGATCGGCCCGGCCCGCGGCCTGACCATGAGGGTCTGGCGCAGGCCAACGCCTGCCGACGGTTACGCAGCCCGACCCGCCGCGAGCGCGCGGAGACCGGGTCAAGCTGAAGGAGGGTACATGTCCACACCCCACTCAACCCGGCCGGGCGAGCCTGGCCGGCCGGGGGCGGGCGCGGCTGGGGAACAGGGCCCAGTCACTCCGCGGCAGACCGGCTCCAGCTCGCCCGGTGAGCCAGCGACTGGCTACCGGCCGGACACGGGAGCGGACCGGGCCGGGTTCGGGCCCGACTTCGCCGCCAGCGCCTGGCCGGCCTTCCTGGCTGCTGCTTTCGGCGCCATCGCGGTCGGCGTGGTGCTGCTGGTCTGGCCGAAAGCGACACTGACGATCGTCGCCGTGCTGATCGGGATCGCGCTGATCGTCGCCGGGCTGCTGCGGCTGATCGACGGCTTCACGGCGCACGACGCGAGCGGCGGCAAGCGGGTGGCGTACGTCCTGATCGGCCTGCTGGCCATCATCGTGGGCCTGTACTGCATCAGGCACTACAACCTCGTCATCGGCGTGCTGGCCATCATCGTCGGCTTGTTCTGGGTCATCCACGGCATCGCCGACATCGCGATCGGGCTGTTCGGCGGCCCGTTCCCTGGCCGGATGCTCACGGTGGTGGCGGGAATCCTGAGCCTGTTCGCGGGGCTCATCGTGCTCTTCTGGCCGTCGATCACCGTGATCGTCCTCGTCCGGGTAATCGGAATCTGGCTCCTCGTATACGGACTTATCATGGCAATCACGGCATTCAGCCTCCGCCGGCACGGCGCGGCGGCCGCGGAGCCCGGACATCTGACATCCGCTTAGTTCGCCGGGAAGTGGGTTATGCCGCAGGAAGGGTATGACGCAGAACGATCGCGGTACTCGCTGGCCGCCAGGGGGAAGCACGACAGGCGCCTGCGGGGCCACGGCTGCGAGCACAAGCTCGTGGCCTGCGAGAAAAGGGGGGCGGCTTGAATGAGTAGTCCACAAGAGCGGCCGGCCGGAACGTCAGGCTCCACGATGGGGTACCAGCAGGAGCAGGCTCCCGGCCAGTACGAGCAGGGGCAGGCTTCGGGCCGGGAGTACGAGGCGGAGCGGGCGTCCGACCGGGGTTACGCGGGTGCTGGCCGCCACGAGGCCACCGAGCACCGTGGTGCCGTCGTAGGCTTCACCGCCTTGGCGGGAACGCTGCTGGTCCTCGGCGGACTGTGGGGCGTGATCGAGGGCATCGTCGCGCTGTCGACCAGCCATATCTTCATCACGGCACCCAACGCCAACTACACCTATCACTGGAGCGTGCACAACTGGGGCTGGGCGATGCTAGGACTCGGCATCGTGCTGTTCGCCGTCGGCGTGTGCGTGTTCCTCGGCATGGCCTGGGCTCGCTACCTGGGTGCCGCCCTGGCGGTGATCAGCGCGATCGCCAACTTCATGCTGATCCCGTACACCCCGATCTGGTCGATCATCCTGATCGTCATCGACGCGTTCATCATCTGGGCGCTGCTCACGCCGCGTCAGGTACGCAGGGAGTTCTAGCGGCCGCCGGCCTCGGGCGCACCCTGCCTGTGGCCGGCGACAGGGACCGGCCCCGCCGCGGGTACGTTCCGCGGCGGGGCTCAGGGTCCCGCGACCGAGGAGACGACCACGGCCAGCGAGCAGGCCAGCGGCGGTAACGGCGGCCCGCCGCCGGGCCCGGGTGCTGATGGGCAGACCGGCCGCCGGCTGAGATTTCACGGCCGGTACGGACTGCTGCTGATCATCCTCATCGCCTCGTATCTGCTGTCCGCCTTCTTTACCAGCAAGTGGATTAGCGACGCCCAGCTCTTGCTGTTCACCTTCGCCGGCTTCCTGGCGTTCCGCAGTCTCCCGCTGCGCAGGCGCACCGTGCGCCTCGTCGTCTCGGCGGGGTTTCTCATCTCGGTCCTGATGATCGTCGTCGGCATCCACCGCGGCGGGGCCACCGGCCGGGGCACCGCGCTGGCCTGGACGGGCGTTCTGCTCCTGTTCATCGTCGTGGTGATCGTGCGCCAGGTCCTCTCGCAGTCTGAGGTGACACTGCAGAGCATCTACGGGGCGATCAGCGCGTATCTCATCATCGGGCTCATGTTCGCGGCGTTCTACGGCGCCTCGTACTACCTGTACAACAAGCATTTCTTCGAGAACAACCAGATCGGCTCCACCTCCAATTTCCAGTACTTCAGCTTCACGACTCTGACCACGCTCGGCTACGGGGACTTCACGGCCGCCAGGAGCGGCGGCCGTGCGGTGGCCATGCTCGAGGCGATGACGGGCCAGATCTTCCTCTCCGTCCTGGTGGCCAAGCTCGTGTCGAGCTTCCGCCCGTCCGCCGCGGCCGCCAGGGGCACCGCCGGCGCTGGCGGCAGCGACGACGACTAATAGGGAATGTCAAAAAGAGGAGCTATTGAGCCCCCATGCCCGCATCGCACCGGCTAATGTGCGATCCGAGGAGGGACATTCTTTGGTGCATTCCGCATTAGTTGAACCGCTGCGCCGGTGGGACCCCGTGCAGGTCGGCGGCTACATCCTGATCGGCCGGCTCGGAGCCGGCGCCATGGGCCAGGTCTATCTCGGCCGGTCGGCGGCCGGCCGGCTCGTCGCGGTCAAGACGATCAAGGTCGAGTACGCCGACGAGCCGGACTTTCGTACCCGGTTCTCGCAGGAGGTTGCTGCTGCCCGCCGGGTCAGCGGTGCCTTCACCGCGGCGGTCGTCGCCGCCGATCCCGAGGCTGACGTGCCGTGGCTGGCCACGACGTACGTTCCCGCGCCCTCGCTGAGCACGCTGGTGCGGACCTGCGGGACGCTGTCCGTGCCAGCGGTCCGCTGGCTGGCGGCCGGCTGCGCCGAGGCGCTCGAGTCGATCCACGGCACGGGCCTGGTGCACCGGGACCTGAAGCCATCCAACGTGCTCGTCTCACCGGACGGTCCGCGCGTGATCGATTTCGGCATCGCGAGAGCCGCCGAGCGGATCCAGCTCACCCTGACCCGCGGCGCAGTCGGCACGCCCGCATACATGGCGCCCGAGCAGGCGCGGGACGGCCGGCATGCGACCGCCGCCAGCGACATCTATTCACTGGGCGCGACCATGCTGTTCGCGTCCACTGGCCACGGGCCGTACCAGGGCGACACGGTCATGGACATGCTCGCCCAGCTGGCGACCAGGCCGCCTGACCTGACTGACCTGCCGGCCGAACTGGCCGACGTCGTGACGGCGTGCCTGGATCCCGACCCGTGCCAGCGGCCGACGTCGGCCTCGCTCCTGGCCCGGCTGGCCAGGGACAGCAGCGAAGGGAACCAGCCGCACGACCTCGGTCCGGCGCTGCTGTCCGGTCTGGCGCTCGCGCTGATCGCCGACTACCGCCGTGACTTCAGGCCGCTGGCCCAGCCGGACGCGGCCGCCAGCGACGACGACACGCTGGGCTCACTGCCCGCACTCGGCAACCCCGGTGCCCCGGCACGGGACTTCCCGGCACGGGACTTCCCGGCACGGGACTTCCCGGCACGGGACTTCCCGGCAC
>JADGPC010000367.1 GCA_017882645.1 Streptosporangiales bacterium
AGGCCGAGGATCCACACCGGCACAACCGGGACGGCGCGATCGTTGAGCCTGGTCAGCGCGCGCGGCAGCTTGCCCTCCCTGGCCACTGCGTACATGAACCGCGACATCGTGACGAAGCCGCCGTTGAACGTGTTGACGGCGGTCAGTGCGGTGACGCCGAGCATGACGAGCAGGCCGGCGTGGCCGAGCGCGTGCTGGGCGGCCAGCAGCTGCGGGTAGGCCGTGGCCCGGCCCGCGGGCCCGACGGTCAGGCCCATCGCGACCGCGAACAGTGCCTGGCTGACAGCCAGCACGATAATCGCGACCAGCATCGCCCGCGGGATGATCTTCGGCCTGACCACCTCTTCCGCGTTGGTGGTGACCCACTCGAATCCGGTGTAGAAGAAGATCCCCAGGATCAGCGCCTGGACGGGTGAGCCGCCCGCGGCGGGACCGGCGGGGGCCGGGCCGTGATGCGCGATCGCCGCGATCCCGACCGCGACGGTCGCGAGCACGACGACAGCGGTCACGATCAGCTCGGCCCGGCCGGCCAGCTTGATGCCGCGCAGGTTCAGCACGGTCGCCACGATCAGCAGCACCGTCACGTAGCCGATGGCCACGACCGGGCCGTTGCGGAACGCGTACGCGATGGCCTCGCCGATGATGAACGCGTCGGCGGCGATCACGAGCACGATGGCCGTCATGTAGGTCAGCGTGATGATCAGCGCGAACCGGTCGTTCATCGCCTGGCTCATCCACAGCCTGATGCCGGCGGCCGTTGGCCGCATCCCGTTGAGCTCGGCGAACAGGGCGCGGACGACCAGGATGAGCAGCCCGCCCGCCGCGACGGCGGCCCAGGACAGCGGACCGCTGATGTAACCCAGCAGCTGAGCCATGCCGAGGAAGTTGACGGCCGCGAAGGCCAGCCCGGTCGAGATCGCCGCGGCGCCGGGAAGGGTCAGCGCGCGGCGCAGCTCCGGCGGCCCGGAGGTGCCAGGGATGTCAGTCATGGCAGCGTCCCGTCACTGGCCGAGGAAGACGAACATCGCCATCGCGTCGAGCCGCATCACGTCGTCGGCGCGGCCCTGGGTCGAGATGGCGCCCTGCATGTAGTTCGAGGCCGGATTGGCGTCGCCCCAGAAGATCTCGGCCAGGTCCATGCTGTGCCCGCGAACGATCAGGTCAGGAACGTCGGATAGACCCCTGGTGACCGGCTGGGGAGCGCCTGCCTCGATCACGAGCGTGAACCGCGCATCGGGCACGTCGGTGGCCGCCAGGTGGATCCGGCAGGACCAGGTCGCGAGAGTCTTGCGGGCCCTCGGGCTGGCGCTGGCCCGTTCCGCATACTCCAGCAGCGCCTGCTCGAGCTCGTCGGCTCCGATGCTCTCCCGCTCGCCCGGCACCGCGGCCTACCCTTCCCCGAGCCCGGCGAGCACCGCGGCGGCCGCGTCCTCGCCCGAGCGGATCGCGCCGTCCATGTAGCCGTTCCAGAGCACCGCGGTCTCGGTCCCGGCCCAGTGGATCAGGCCGACGGGCTCGCGCAGCGCGGGTCCGAGCGCTGACCAGGTGCCCGGCGTCATCATCCCGGTGTAACAGCCGCGCGACCACTCCTCCTCCAGCCACGACCGCTCGTAATACGCGACCGGTTCGCTGGCCTGGTCGCCGAAGACGCGGACGAGGTCGCTGATGACGGCTGCGCGCCGCTCGGCCGCCGTCATCCTCGCGGCCGCGAACGCCAGATGCGAGTCGATGAAGCCGACGAGGGCGCCTTCGCGACCGCCGGGGTGCGTCTGGTCGAAGGTCAGCCTGAGCAGGCCCTGGTCGGAGGTGACGTGACCGCTGAACCCGTCGGCCCGCCAGAACGGGCCCGAGTAGAAGACGTGAACCTTGATCACGGCTCCCATGAACGACCGCTGGGTCAGCTGGTCGCGCAGGCCGGGCATGGCGGGGGAGTAGCGGATCCGGCTGGCCAGGGCGGGCGGGACGGCCACGATCACCCGGCGCGCGGCAACCGCGCCTGACTCGCAGCGGACGGTCACGCCCGGCTGGGACTGGCCGATCCGGTGCACCGGAGAGCTGAGCCTGACCCTGGTCCCCAGCAGGTCGGCCAGCCGCAGCGCGAGCTGCTGGGCACCGCCGGTGATCCTGGTCTCCTGCGCGCTGTTGACGATGCCGATCATCTTCTCCGGGCCGCCGCCTGAGCGCAGGTAGAACAGGGCATGCAGGACCGAGACCTCGCCGGGCTCGGCCGGGAACAGCGCGCGGCTGAGCAGCCGGATCCATTCCTTCGCCGGCTCGCAGTACGGCTGGGCCGCAATCCAGGATTCCAGCGTCATCGCGTCAAGCGTCGCGGCCAGCGGGTGCGCCCATGGCTCGGCCGGGTCGAGCTCCATGGCGCGCGTGGTCATCTCGACCATCGCGTCGATCAGGTCCGCGGCCATCAGCGGGTCCCCGGTCGGGATCGCGCCGTTGTAGCGGAGCAACGATCCACCAGTCAGCTGCACGTTGTCGCCCTCGGCGTACTGCGCGAACGTGTCGAGACCGAACTCGCTGATCAGCCCGAGCACCCGGTCCTGGGTCGGGCCCACCCACTGGCCGCCATATTCGATCGGGCGGCCGTCCTCGATGACCGAGTGGACCCGGCCGCCGACGCGGTCGCGCGCTTCGAGCACGATGACATCGAGCCCCGCGCTAGCCAGCGCGCGGGCAGCGGACAGGCCGGCCAGGCCGGCTCCGACGACGGCGACGTCGGCGGCGTCGTCGTGACCTGGCGTCGCGGTGACTGCGATGACTTCCCCCCGAAGCTGGTCAATTAACGTCCGCACAAGGAAACTGGCCGCGCCGCCAACAGTCAAGCCCGGCCGCTCGCGGACGCCACCAGATCCGGCGCGCCTCTCGCGAACGCGAATTGTGCATCTGCACATTCTTTGTGCAGTTGCACATTCTTTCTAGTGGGTATCTCGATTGCAATCGTTATCATTGGCGAATAATTGGTTCTACCGCATGAAATAAATGGCTGATCGTGCAGCAATATGATTGACTCTCTGATCAGCGGCCTAGACACTGCCTGCCCAGGTGTCCGGTGCTGCGCATCGGGGAGGCGGGGGAATTGAAAGCTCTGAATAAAGGCACGCAATTCGTCGTGGCGGGGACAGAAGTCTCGGCTGGTATCCCGGGCCTGCAGTTCTCGGCTCGCGGCGTGCGCGGCCAGTCGGTCGCCGGCGGGTTCGGCGGATTCCACGATCTCGTCCAGCTGGACGGCGGCCGGTGGGGACTCGCGGTCGGCGACGTCAGCGCCCGGCCCCAGGGCAGCGGCGTCCCGGCCGCGGGCAGCATCGGCGTAGCACGTGCCGTCATGCGCGCCATGGCCCAGATCGACGGCACCCCGAGCGCCGTCCTGGCGGCCATGAACCGCGCGCTCCTGGCCCTGTCCCCGAGCGAGCAGTGCTCGCTCGCCGTTACCTACACCACCGTCCGGCTTTCGGCCGTCGGCGTCCGGGTCCGGATCTGCGCCGTCGGCCCGCAGGCGGCGTTCGTCCGGCGCTCCGACGGAAAAGTGCTCGCGATCGCGTGGCCCGGCAGCCCGCTGGGCGTGCGCCCCGATCCCGAGCTATCCGACTCGCGCGTGCTGCTGCGGACGGGCGACACGATGATCCTGGTGAGCGCTAGCGTGACGCAGACGCTCGGCGGTCCCGACCGGCTCTGTCACATCCTGGCCGACGCGGGACGCGCTTCGGCGGCGCGGAGCACCGACACCCTGGCGCGCGCGGTCAAGGAGGCGGGCAGCGGGCGGATGCAGCACGAGGCCGTCGTGCTCGCGCTGAAGGTACCCGGCAGCAAGCGTGAGCCAGGGCTGCATTCGGCGGGCTGGCCAGGAGACCGGTCGTACACCGTAGCCGGGCCGCCCGCGTACCGGCCCTGGACGAGGCGCCAGCCAGCCGACCGCATGCACCACCCGTTCTTAGACCAGCCGATGGCGGGCAGCGCCGCGGGCCATTCCGGGCCAGCGAGGTAGTGATCCCGCGCCGGGCGCGCGGTGGTAAGGTCACCCAGCTATGGCTTGCCAGATTGGTTTCCGCGCCCGGCGCGGACTAGGTCAACGCGAAGCCCTGAGGTGGCCGTCATCGTGACATCCCTCCCGCAGACGTCGTCAGCGCCGCCCGCCGGGCTGGTACCCGTGCACCGCCGGATCGCCGCCGAACTCGGAGTCCGCGATGGTCAGGTCAGCGCTGCCATCGAGCTACTCGACGGCGGCGCCACGGTCCCGTTCATCGCCCGGTACCGCAAGGAGGCGACCGGGGCGCTTGACGACGCGCAGCTCAGGACACTGGATGAGCGGCTGCGCTACCTGCGCGAACTCGAAGAGCGGCGGAGCGCGATCCTGGAATCGGTCCGCTCCCAGGGCAAGCTCGACGACGCGCTGGCCGCCCAGATCATGGCCGCCGACTCGAAGGCCAGGCTGGAAGACATCTACCTGCCCTACAAGCCGAAACGCCGGACCAGGGCGCAACTGGCCCGCGAGGCCGGCCTGGAGCCGCTGGCCGACCTGCTGCTCGGCGATCCGTCCGCCGATCCGCTGGCCAGCGCGGCCGCGTTCGCCGACCCGGAGCACGGCGTTGCCGACGCGGCCGCGGCGCTCGACGGCGCCCAGGCGATCCTGACTGAGCGGTTTTCCGAGGACGCTGACCTGATCGGCGTGCTGCGAGAGCGGATGTGGAGCCGCGGCCGGCTGTCAGCCCGGGTCAGGGAGGGAAAGCAGGAAGCTGGCGGTAAGTTCGCCGACTACTTCGAGTTCGACCAGCCCTTCACCAGGCTGCCGTCGCACCGGATCCTCGCGATGTTTCGCGGTGAGAAGGAGGAAGTGCTCGACCTCACCCTGGATCCCGGCGATGTGGTCGCGGTCGCCAGCGGCGAGGCGGCTGCCGGACGGGCAGGCCCGGCCGGGTTCAGCGACTACGAGGCCCTGATTGCCGCGCAGTTCGGCATCGCTGACCAGGGCCGGCCGGCCGACCGGTGGCTCGCCGACACCGTCCGGCTGGCCTGGCGGGCCAGGATCCAGGTTCACCTGGGCGTCGACCTGCGCATGCGGCTACGGCAGCAGGCCGAGGACGAGGCGGTCAGGGTATTCGCCGCGAACCTGCGTGACCTGCTCCTCGCCGCGCCGGCCGGGGCACGGACGACGATGGGCCTTGACCCGGGACTGCGCACCGGGGTCAAGGTCACGGTCGTGGACGCCACGGGCAAGCCGGTCGCGACCGACACGATCTACCCGCACGAGCCGCGCCGCCAGTGGGACGCCTCGATCGCCGTCCTGGCCAGGCTCGCCGCCGCCCACCACGTCGACCTGATCGCCATCGGCAACGGGACGGCATCGCGGGAGACCGACC
>JADGPC010000368.1 GCA_017882645.1 Streptosporangiales bacterium
GACTTCTCGACGACGCCCGCGATCAGGTGGCTGCTGGGGACGAGCAGGACGTTCCAGATGTATTCCGACCGGGCGGCAGTCGGGTGGCTGAGCGCGTAGTCCAGGCCGTCGAGCGTCGCCCCCGGGTCGAAACCCGCGATTCCGCGCTCGTTGCGGGCGAACTCCTCGGCGATGACGACGTACCCGAGCGGATCCGCCTCCCGTGCATCCAGCCGCACCTCGCCGGGCACTCCCATGCCCCGCAGCTGGGCTAGCCACGGGCCGTAGGCATCGTCGGCGAGCCAGGCATCAGGGTTCCCGTCGAAGTAGATCTCCAGCGTCTTGGTGCGCAGGTACAGCTCGCCTGGTCGCATCAGGCGCTGCTCACCAGTCGCCGCGTTCTCCCCGACCAGGAACGCGGTCTCCCGCAGTCGCTCGAGCAGCCGGTCTCGCCCGGCCAGCGGCGCCTCCGCCAGGGCGCGGGCGACGAGCTCGAGGTCGGCGTCGCGCTGGGCCGCGTCCAGCGTCGCGACTTCGGCATCGCGGTACCGGGGAAGCACGCGGTCGAGGACCTCGGCCACGATGTCGGGCTCGGCGAATCCGAGCGCCTTCAAGAACGCCACGGCGTCCGGCGCGGCGGCGACAGGGCGGGAGACGGTGGCGAGCTCGGTCTGCGCCGCGGTCGGCAGGTATGCGGCCGGCCGGCCGCCAGCGTCGAACGGCGCCACCTGCGAGCCGTCTTCCAGGCGGATGATGGGCGCGCGTCTCGCCGGGCCTGGCTGCTCGCCCGGGCGGTCTGGCTCTCGCCATAGTGCCGGGTGGTGGTAGAGGAACCGGTACAGGCGCCCGATCCACTCATCGGGCTGGGCGGCGAGGAAGCCGGCGGTGACGCCAGCCACCACGTTCTCCGCCGTCACCTCCTCGATGCCGACCTGCTCCCGCAGGTACTGCCACAGCATGGGGGTGCCGTTCTCGGTGACGGCGCTGTCCGCGAAGTCCAGCGGGCCCGGCACCCCGCATACTTCACCGAGCTGATCAGGAGTCAGCAGCTCGCGAAGGCCGTTCGGCCCGGCCAGCCGGACCCCGGCGGCACTGCGATAGCCGCCCGCCGAGGTCGGAATGAGCTCGCGCTCGGCCAGGGCGGCGCGGGCAGCATCGAAGAGCGGGCGGAGCATCGCGTCAGGCGCGAAGCGGGTGACGTCAAGTGGCAGCGCCTGCAGGATGTCGACCGTCAGCATGCCTTCGTCGCGAAGCTCCGCCAGTACGCCGGCCAGCAGGCTCGCGGTCTCAGCGACCAGAGCCTGGTTCCACGGGTCGTGCTCGGGAATGTTGTCCCTGGCCGGCGTCGTCCGGTACGGGCCCTGGATCAGGAAGCCGAGGAAGGTTTCCTTCTGCGTGGGGAAGAACACGACGAGCGGTGATCTCTCGCGCCTGACCAGCCGGCGTGCATCGATGTCGGGCCTGGCCATGAACGCGATCTCCACCCGGCGCCCTGGCTGGCCGACCGGGTCGAGGTTCCGGTGCCAGACGAGCCACTCCTCGGTGCTGCGGCCATCAGCTCGCCGCCTGGTCAGCACGACGTGGCGGCCGGAGCGGTCTCGGGGCGCTGAACGCCGTTCGAGCACGGAGCCGGCTGTCTGCAGGCCGCGTACGCTGAGTCGCTCGATGCTGCGCAGGAAGAGCAGGGTCTCGACGTCGATCACGCTCAGCGCCTGCGCGATCTCGGCTGCGGCGAGCGCAGGAGTGACGTCGGGCCGGTCGAAGGGGAACACGAAGCGGGTCAGGTCCCCGGCCCCGGCCCCGGCCCCGGCCCCGGCCCCGGCCGCGGGCGCGGGCTGGAGTCCGTCTGAGCGGGCGATGGGATACGGCCGAACATACTTCTCGATCCGGAAGTTCTCGCCTGCACTGTAGATCCGCGGATTCTCGGTGTACGCATAGACGGACTTGAAGCCGATGCCGAACTTGCCGATCTGGGCCAGGTCCGCCTCCTTCGTGCCCTGGCCCACTCCGCAGATGCCGCGGACATCGGCCGTCGTGAACGGCCGGCCGTCGTGCCGTACCTCCAGCCGGTCGGCGAAGAGCTCGAAGGCCAGTTCGGTGGCGCCGGCGTCCTCAGCGTTCTGGATCAGCTCGAAGATGAAGTGAGTGCGCTCGCTGTAGAGGTGGCCGAGCAATTCGAGCACGGCCGTGTCCCAGCCGTAGCGGGAGATGTTCTCCGCGCGGATCTCGTCATAGTCAATCGGCACTGACCGGTCCAGGGTGCTCCTCGAGCATGCGGCGCAGCCGTCGACCTCGGCTGGGCGGACGTTGGGATCGCGGATTCGGTTCTCCGCTGCCTGCACTAGGTACGGTCTAGTATCCGCGCTGGCGGTGGCCTGGAACCGGCGGACCAGCCGATTGCGCACGAGTCCCGCCACGGCGCGGACCGGGAGCGGCAGCGCGTCTACCTCCGACACCGCCATGATCAGCACGGCCATCGCGACATCCGCGCCCGGCGGCCCGGCCCGAGCCGATCAGGCGCCCGGGAGGAGCGCTTGAGGGCATGTCATCATTCCATCATCAAAACTCAGTCCTGCCCTACCGACCGAGGAGCCGCAACCGGCATGGATTACGGCAGCTACCACCACCTGCTGATCGAGCGGCGCGACCACGGCGTGCTCCTGATCACGATGAACCGGCCCGAGGTCTACAACGCGGCCGACGAGGAGATGCACGGCCAGCTATCCAGGGTCTGGGCCGACATCGCCCGCGACGACGAGACCAGGGTGGCGGTGATCACGGGTGCCGGGAAGGCGTTCTCGGCCGGCGGTGATCTCGCGATGGTGCAGCGGATGGCCGGGGATTACGAGAAGACCTCGCACATGCTGAGCGAGATGAGCGACCTGGTCTACAACATGATCAACTGCGACAAGCCGATCGTGTCGGCGATCAACGGGGTGGCCGTCGGCGCCGGCCTGGTCGTCGCGCTGCTCGCCGACATCAGCATCTGCGCCGACGACGCCCGGCTCGGCGACGGCCACGTGAAGCTGGGCGCGGCCGCCGGTGACCATGCGGCGATCATCTGGCCGCTGCTTTGCGGTATGGCGAAAGCCCGGTACCACCTGCTGACCGGCGAGATGGTCGACGGCGTCGAGGCGGAGCGGATCGGCCTGGTCAGCAAGGTACTGCCGCGCGCTGAGGTGCTCGGTGAGGCGCTGCGGGTCGCCGACACGCTGGCCACCGGCTCGCAGCTCGCGATCAGGCTGACCAAGCGCGCGCTGAACAGCTGGCTGCGCACCGCGGGGCCGATCTTCGACCAGTCGGCAGCCTACGAGATGCTCACCTTCATGGGTCCCGACGTGGTCGAGGGCGCGGCGGCGCTGCGCGAGAAGCGCCCGCCCCGCTTCGCCTGAGCTTCCCCGCGAGGCGGGGCCGGCTAGTCCTGGTCGTGGCGGTCGAGGAAGGAGTAGACGTCGGCCTCGTCCACGCCGGGGAAGCTGCCCGACGGGAGGGCCGACAAGATGTGCGAGTGGGCCCGCGCGGACGGCCAGGCCATCCCGTCCCAGCGTGCCGCCAGCCTGGCCGGCGGCCGCTGGCAGCAGGACGGGTCAGGGCACATCGACCTGGTGCGCTTGATCGTCTCCCGGCCGCGGAACCACTGCGCGTCGTCGAACGGGACGCCCAGCGTGATCGCGAAGCCGCGCTCGCTGCCGGGATCGACGGACGCGACGCACCAGTAGGTGCCGGACGGGGTGTCGGAGTACTGGTAGTGCGGGCTGAACCGGTCGGCCGCGGCGAAGATCTGCCGGCCCGACCACAGCCGGCACATGCGCTGTCCCTCGATCGCCCCGCCGGTGTCGGCCGGGAAGATCACGCCATCGTTCTCGTACGCCTTGTAGATGATCCCGCCCGAGTCGTTCTTGACGAAGTGGCAGGCCATGCCGAGGTGATGGGTGGCCAGGTTGGTGAAGCGGTGCGCAGCCATCTCGTACGAGACGGAGAACACGTCGCGCATGTCCTCGACGGAAAGGCTCCTGCTCTCCTTGGCCTGCCGCAGGAACGTCACCGCGGCCTGCTCGGGCACGAGGACGGCGGCCGCGAAGTAGTTGGCCTCCACCCGCTGCCGCAAGAACTCGGCGAAGTCCTCAGGCGCACGGTGCCCGAGGACGAAATGTCCGAGGGTCTGCAACAAGACCGCGCGCGGGGTGTGCATGCCAAGCGACTCCTGGCGCAGGTAGATCCGGCGGTTCCGGAGGTCGGTGACCGAGCGCGCTGAACGCGGCAAGTCCTGGACATAGCGGACAGAAAACCCGTGGTGTGACACCACCGAGAGCAGCGTGCCCTGGGACAGCGCCCCGCCTGAATAGGCAACCGGCTGCAGCGCCCGGGCCGCGGCCTGCTCGATGTCGGCGAAGTAGTTACCCCGGTCGCGCATCATGGCGCGCAGGCCAGCGTTGGCCGCCCTGGCCTCCTCGGGCGTGGCCGTCGGCTTGGCCTGCTGCCTGCGCAGCTCCTCGAAGAGCGCGAGCACGTGCTCGATCACATCGCTCGGAACGCGCGGACCAGGCCGCAGGTAGGGCAGGCCGAGAGCGGCGTAGACCGGGTCACGCTGGGCCTGCGAGAGCGCGATCTCGAGCTGCGCCCGCCGGCTCGGTGCCTCGCGGCGCATCAGCTCGTCGGCGGTCACTCCCAGCGCGTTCGCCAGCGACTCGATCAGGGAGAGCTTGGGCTCGCGGCGGCCGTTCTCCAGCAGCGACAGCACCGAGGGCGCCCGGCCGACGCGCTGGCCGAGCTCGGCCAGGGTCAGGCCCCTGCTGCGCCGGACGTGGCGCAGACGCTGGCCGAAGAGAATGAGATCTAGATCACTTCCCGGCAAACTTGAGAAATCTTTCGCGGCGAAAGTTGTCACATCTTTATTTTAAGCGAAGATCTAGAAATATTCACTACGTAGGTTCCTACCGCTGGGAGCACACCGCGGCGAAGCTGTGATCAACACCCGGGGACGGCAGCATCAGGAGGTCCAGTGAACAATCGTCGCCTCGAGGGCTCGCAGAACGGAAGCGCAGGCCGGCCCGCCACGAGCTTTGACGACCAGGTTGCCCGGCTGCAGCAGAGCTGGGCCGCGGACCCGCGCTGGGACGGGACGGAGCGGACCTTCACGGCCGCTGACGTGATCCGGCTGCGCGGTTCGGTACAGGAGGAGCACACGCTGGCCCGGCTCGGAGCCGAACGGCTCTGGTCGCTGCTGCACAGCGAGGACTACGTGAACTCGCTGGGCGCGCTGACCGGCAACCAGGCGGTGCAGCAGGTTAAGGCCGGGCTGAAGGCTATTTATCTCTCGGGCTGGCAGGTCGCCGCCGACGCCAACCTGGCCGGGCAGACCTACCCCGACCAGAGCTTGTACCCGGTCAACTCGGTACCGCAGGTGGTCCGGCGGATCAACAACGCCCTGCTGCGCGCCGACCAGATCACCTGGGCCGAGTCGGGTAACCAGGACGCCCCGCACTGGCTGGCGCCGATCGTGGCCGACGCGGAGGCCGGCTTCGGCGGCGTCCTGAACGCGTTCGAGCTGATGAAGTCGATGATCGCGGCCGGAGCCGCCGGGGTGCACTGGGAGGACCAGCTCGCCGCCGAGAAGAAGTGCGGCCACCTGGGCGGCAAGGTGCTGATCCCGACCGGGCAGCACATCAAGACGCTCAGCGCGGCCCGGCTCGCGGCCGATGTCTGCGGCGTGCCGTCGATCGTGGTCGCCAGGACGGATGCCCAGGCCGCGACGCTGCTGACCAGCGACATCGACGAGCGGGACCAGCCGTTCGCCACGGGCGAGCGGACCGCGGAGGGCTTCTACCGGGTGCGCGGCGGCATCGGCTCGTGCATTGCCCGCGGCCTGTCGTACGCGCCGTATGCGGACCTGCTGTGGATGGAGACGTCGACGCCTGACCTGTCGGTCGCGGCCGAGTTCGCCGACGCGATCCACTCGGTGTACCCGGACCAGATGCTCGCCTACAACTGCTCGCCGTCGTTCAACTGGCGCGCGAACCTGGACGATGCGACGATCGCCAAGTTCCAGCGCGAGCTGGCCGCCATGGGGTACAAATTCCAGTTCATCACCCTGGCCGGCTTCCACGCGCTGAACCACTCGATGTTCAGCCTGGCCCGTGGTTATGCCGAGGAGGGCATGTCCGCGTACGTTCGCCTGCAGGACGCCGAGTTCGCCGCCGAGGCCGAGGGCTACACGGCGACCCGGCATCAGCGCGAGGTCGGTACCGGTTACTTCGACCTGGTGACTTCGGCGATCAACCCGGACGCGTCGACCACGGCGCTGGCGGGCTCGACCGAAGCCGACCAGTTCGCGGCCGCGCACCGCTGACGGCTAGCCGACCGGGACGGGGCGATCGCAGGATCGTTCCGTCCCGCTGTCGGTGCCTATGTCTAGCGGACACCGGAACCCAGCCTCAGTTAGGGGAAAACGATGCGGCGCGGCGGGCGCGTGGCTACGGGACCAGGCCGAGCGCGGACGTGACCGAGAAGTCGTCGTCGTACTCCTCGACCTCCGACGTGCCGCTGCGCCACCTCGATGGCATGAACAGCGGGATGATCATGCCCGCGCCGAGCAGCGCCAGCGCGCCGCTGGACAGCATCGCGGTGAAGCCCGCCGCGTAATGGCTGCCCGGCATCGGGACCCAGCGGAGTGCGTGCTGGCCGCGCGTGAGCAGGTACGCCGACCAGCCGAGCAGGATCAGCCCGGGCAGCCCGGTGGCGAGCGCTGAGATCCGGCGCACGGCCAGCAGGATGCCGAGCAGCAGCCCGGCACCGAGCAGGGCCGCCGGCGGCAGCACGTTGTGCAGATCCGTCATGGCGTTCGTGCTGCGCAGGCCCTGGCCCGCGGCCAGGGCGGAGAACCTGGCGATGCCCCCGCCGCCGCCGAAGAACAGTGCCGCCGACATGGCCAGGGCAAGAAAGAAACCAGTGATGTGCCGCATTCGCCACAACCCTCCGGTCGAAATCGCTTCCGAGGACCTGGCTCCCCAGCACCTGCTGACGCAGCGGGGCACGGCTGGTCAGCCGGTGGCTGCCGCAAGCGGCAGCTCCCGCAGCCGCGCGCCCGCCGGTCAGGGAGACCAGGGACACGTGGCTCAGCCCATGGCCAATCTAACCGACCCGTACGTCGCCGGGCCGCCAAAACTCGGGAACGGGTGCAGAGCCGATTTACCGGTCAAATACGGAGCGGGAGAGTAGCCGCCGGGCCGCGACCCGCAGCTTGTTGACCGGCTCGAGCAGCTCGTAGGTCCAGTACGCGTCCCGCTCGATCAGCCGGAGCTTGGCACCCCGGGCGCCGGCCGGGACGCGGTACCCCGGCGGCCGGTAGCGGACGAAATCCGCGTGCATCCGGCCGAAGAAGCGCCTGCGCTCGGATCGCGGCACCAGCCCGGGGCGCCCCACCGGCCCGATGCCGGGACCCGTGGTCTGCAGGACGGAGGCGTAGTGCCCGATCGCGCGCTCGAAGACGGCCGACTGAACGGCCGGCGTGGCGACCGGATCGGCGGTGCTGGCCAGCTTGGCCAGCATGCCGAGGACCTCGCCGTAGGCGCTGAACACGTCCGAGTGGCTGCTGCTCGTGGTCGCCATGTACGAGCCGGGCCGTGACCGCCGGTAGCAGTAACAGACCTGGTCAAGTGCGCTCAGCCGACCCGCGAACAGGGCGGCGCAGCTGACCGGTATGTCCTCGTGGATGCCGGGCCTGAACGGCTCGCCGAGCCCGAGCAGGAAGTCCCGCCGCAGCAGCCTGCTCCAGGCTGTCATCGTGAGGCCGATCAGCTGCGGTGCGTCGGCGAGCGAGAACGTGCCCGCCGGGGCCGACCGCAGCAGCGGTCCGCCGGAACTGGCTCGCGTCCGGCCGTCCGGAAAGCGCTCCGCGTAGTCGATCAGCAGCACGTCAGGGTGATCCGCCGCCAGCCGCGCCCCGATAGCTTCGAGCGCACCCGGCGTGACCAGGTCGTCCGCGTCGACGAACCACACGTAGCGGCCGGTTGCCCGGGCCAGGCCGACGTTCCTGGCGTGGCCCGGCCCGCGGCTTTCCGCCAGGTGAATGACGGTCAGCCGGCTGTCAGCCCTGGCCCGCTCGTCGAGCAGCGCCCCGCATCCGTCGGGGGACGCGTCGTCGACGGCGATCACCTCGACGGGGAGCGGGCCGGGCCGGGCCGCGTCAGCGGGCGCCGCGCCGGGCTGTCCCAGGACCGAGTCCAGGCAGTCGGTCAGGTACGCGCGGACGCCGTGAACCGGCATCACGACGCTGATCAAGGCGGCCTAGCTGATGTGATCAGCCGGCTCGGCGAGCGCCTCTGACTCGCCGGCCGGAACGTCGGGCTGATCGACGGTGATCTTGGACGGCCACCAGTTCCACCGGCCGAGCAGCACCACCGTGGACGGCACGAGCAGGGTCCGGACCAGGAAGGTGTCCATCAGGATGCCGAGCGCCAGCGCGAACCCGATGTCGCGGATCTGGGTCCCGCCCGACCCGCCGCCCGAGACGATGCCCAGGACCAGGAACGACCCGGCCAGCACCAGGCCGGCCGAGGTGACGGTGGTGCCGGTGACCGCCAGGGCGCGGGATACCGCCTCGCGCAGCGGCAGCTTGTGCGCTTCCTCCCTGATCCTGGTCATGACCAGGATGTTGTAATCCTCGCCGAGTGCCAGCAGGAAGATGAACATCAGGAACGGCAGGAAGAACACCAGGCCGCCGGCGTGGCCGAGGTTGATGAACAGGATCGCCGCCAGGCCGAGCGCGGCCAGGTAGGAGATGCCGACCGAGATGATCAGGTAGAACGGCGCGATCAGGCTGCGCAGCACGATGGCCAGCAGCAGGCCGATGACCAGGATCGCAATCGGGATGATCTTCTTGAGGTCACTGTTCGAGATCGCGCTGATGTCGTGCAGCGCGGGGGCCTGGCCCGCCACGCCCGAGTCCGTCGCGTGCATCGACGCGGCCACCCGGGTGGTCTCGGCCCGGATCGCAGGGACCGCGTTCAGCGCCGGAGTGTTACCGGGGTTGCCGGCCTTGAGCCCGACCGAGAACTGCACCGTCCGGCCGTCAGGGCTGACGTAGTTTCCGGTCGCCCGGTACAGCTGGTAGGCGCCGGCCGGAATCTTCCCGCCGGCCGGCGGCACGGGGGAAAGGCTCTTGGCTGGCCCGAGGGCCGCATGCAGCGCCGCGTACTGGGCTGGCGTGAGGGTTACTCCCACCGGGTTCAGCGGCCCGGTCACCGACGTGAAGAGCGGGCTGGCCTTGAGCTCGGCGGTGCCCGTGGCCAGTACGGCCGGATCGTTCCACACCGGCTGGCTGAACCTGAAGATCAGGCTGGTCGGATTGGCCGTCGACTGCGGGAAGTACTTCGTCAGCAGCGCCTGGCCGGCCGCCGAGTCGGTGCCGGCCGGCGGGGTCGTGCTGCCGCCGAAGCCCGCCGCCTTGTAGCCGGTCACCCCGATGGCCAGGGCGCCGAAGAAGACAAGGCCGGCCAGCAGCGTCGGCAGCGGGTACTTGACGATCCGGCCCGCGATCGTGCCCCACAGGCCGGGCTTGCCGGCGCCCTGGATGTCCCACGGAATCAGCTTCGGCCGGCCGAACATCCGCTGGAACAGGGTGCGCTTGACGCCGAGCAGCGACAGCCTGATCGACAGCAGGGCGGGCAGCAGCGTCAGCGCGGCCACCAGGGTGACGCCGATCGCGATCGCGAACGGGACACCGAGGTCGGCGTAGAACGGGAAGCTGGCCAGCAGCAGGGTGAGCATCGCGGCGATGACGGTGGCCGCGGAGAAGGTGATCGACTCCCCGACCCTGGTGATCGAGGTGATGATCGCCTGCCGGGCGGGCTCGCGCGGACGGCGCAGGTCAGCCCAGACCGACGGGCCCGGGCCGCCGTCATGCCTGGCCACCCTGAGCTGCTCGCGCACCCGGAACACCAGGAAGAGTCCGTAGTCCGTCCCTGCGCCGAGCACCAGGACGATCATCAGGAACTGGGCGATCGGCGACACCTTGAGACCGTGCTGGGCGGCCTCGGCGACCAGCGGTCCCGAGATGATGACGGAGATGAGGGCCGGCGCCAGGGTGACCAGCGCGAGCGTCAGCGAGCGGAAGATGAGGACCAGCAGCACGATGATCAGCAGCGAGGAGTACAGCTCGATCTGGCCGCCCTGGTTGCCGTTGGCCTTCTGCTGGTCGACCTGAACGGCGAAGGCGCCCGCCAGGTGGGCCTGCAGGCCGGCCGGGAACGGCGTCTGCCTGATCTTGGCTCGCAGTCCGTCGATGAGATTGGTCGCGGCATTCGGGTCGCCGCCGAGCTGGCGCACGAGCACGACGAACTCGTTCGCCTGGCCGGTGGTCTGCCCGGCGGGCGACTGCCCGAGATCGATGATCCGCACCACGGCCGGGTCGGCCTTCAGCTTGGCCTGCAAAGCGGCGAGCGCGGCGAGGTCGGCCGCGGTCAGCGGGCCGCCCGGCCGGGCGGCGACCAGCGGAATCGGCAGCAGGTTAGCCGTCCCGAAGGGCGCGGCCAGCGTGGTGGCCTTCTCGACGGGGGCACTGGCCGGCAGGAACTTGGTGTTGTCGCTCTGGGTGACGCTCGACAAGCTCGGCAGGAATGACGCGGCCGCGATGGCGGCGATGATCCAGGCCAGCAGCATGGACCAGCGGAACCGGACACTGAACCGGCCGAGCGAGCGGAAGATGGCGTCGACGTCCATGGCCGTGAGCGTAGTAGACCAGCGCAGCCGCTAAAGCCCGGCCCCGGCTCCTTGATCAGGCCGTGACCAGCCTGGTCCGGGGCGATTATCGCGGTTCAGCGGACCCCGGCCGGCCAGGGTGAATACGCTGCCCATCAGTGCTGGCCACGGGCGTGGCCGCGCACGGCATGGCACGGCATGGCACCCTTGCATACCCGCGGGCAGAACTGCGGGCAATTCCGGGACATGCCGATGAGGGTGCTGGCTACTGGCGTCCAGGCCAGTCAGACTCGTGTCCTGGGGAGGAATTGACATTCGCCCTTGGTAACGGGCCGCCCGAGAGGGGCAGTGCGAAAGGACAGCGCGAAAGGGACGCTGATGCAGGAGCTGCGACTCGTCGCAGTGAGCGAGGACGGCAGGTACGCGGTCCTCGTGGTTCCCGGCTGAAGCGGGCGCTTTGCGCTGCCCATCGA
>JADGPC010000369.1 GCA_017882645.1 Streptosporangiales bacterium
CATCCCGGCCACGATCCCCGCGGCCGACGAGCCGAGCCCGAACCCATGGGGAATCGCGTTCACGCAGCGCAGCGCGATCCCGGGAGGCTGCTCGTCCAGCGCCCCGAACGCGGCTCGCATGGCCCGCACGACCAGGTGGCCCTCGCCGAACGTGGCCGTCCGCTCGCCGAAACCGGCGACGTCGATCCGCAGTCCGCCGCCGCTCACCTCAGCCTGTACCTCGTCGTGCAAGCTGAGCGCCAGGCCAAGCGAGTCGAATCCCGGGCCCAGGTTCGCACTGGTCGCCGGAGTCCGCACGGTGACGGCGCCGTCCGGCCACCGCACCGAGGTCACGGCCGTCCCGCAGTCATGACTGGCTCGCACTCACGACCCGGCCCGCGGTCACGACCCGGCCCGCGCTCACGACCCGGCCCGCGCTCACGGCAGGCTCACGCCAGTCCGAGCGCGGCAGCAGCCGCCGCGGCGTCGGCCGCGACGACGGCCGGCTCGGGCAGCCCGGCCATCGCGGTGTCCGGGTCCTTCAGGCCGGTGCCGGTAATCGTGCACACCACGACCGAGCCCGGCTCGACGTCGCCGTCCTTGCAGGCCTGCAGCAGCCCGGCCACCCCGGCCGCGGAGGCCGGCTCCCCGAACACTCCCTCCCGGACGGCGAGCAGCCGGTACGCGTCGAGTATCTGCTCGTCCGTCACGGCAGCGAACTTCCCGCCCGAGGAGTCCCTGGCCGCCTCGGCCAGCTGCCACGATGCCGGATTGCCGATCCTGATCGCCGAGGCAACGGTGACCGGACTGAGCACCGGCTCGCCGCTGACCAGCGGCGCGGCACCGGCGGCCTGGAAGCCGAGCATCCGCGGTGCCCGGGCCGACCGGCCCGCGGCCAGGTACTCCTGATAGCCCATCCAGTACGCGCTGACGTTTCCCGCGTTGCCGACCGGCAGGCAGTGCACGTCGGGCGCATCGCCCAGGGTCTGGACCACCTCGAACGCGGCCGTCTTCTGGCCGGCCAGCCGGTCCGGGTTGACCGAGTTGACCACGGCCACGTCGTTGCTGGCGGCCAGTTTGCGCACCAGTTCCAGGCAGTCGTCGAAGTTGCCGTCCACCTGGAGCAGGCGGGCACCGTAGATCAGGGCCTGGGCCAGCTTGCCGAGCGCGATCTTGCCACGGGGCACGAGGACTACGCACTCGAGCCCGGCACGGGCCGCGTAGGCGGCCGCGCTCGCGCTGGTGTTCCCGGTCGACGCGCAGATCACGGTGCGGGCGCCGCGGGCGACGGCGAGCGAGACCGCGACCGTCATCCCGCGGTCCTTGAACGACCCGGTCGGGTTCATCCCCTCGATCTTCAGGTGCACCTCGCACCCGGTCAGTTCCGACAGCGCAGGCGCCGGCAGCAGCGGCGTGCCGCCCTCGCCCAGGGTCACGACGGCGTCGGCCGCGATCTCCGGCAGGCTGGCGGCATACTCCCCGATCACGCCCCGCCATACCGCCCCGGGGGGACGACCCCCCGGAACCCCCCGCTCGACCGGCCCGGTCCCCGGATCCGGGCTCACTCGCCCTCCTCGCCTTCGACCCGCAGCACGCTGTCGACCGCGCGCACCGCATCCATGGCGGCCAGGTCAGCGATCGTGTCGGCGAGCGCGGACTCGCGGGCCGTGTGGGTCACGATGATCAGCGTGGCGTCCTCGCCCCGGCCCTCCTGGTGCACGGCCTTGATCGACACGCCGCGCCGGGCGAAGCTCTCCGCCACCGGGGCCAGCACGCCGGGCCGGTCGGCCACGTCCAGGCTGACGTAGTACCTGGTCAGCGCTTCGGCCATCGGTACGACCGGGAGCTCGGCGTAGGTCGCGGGCTCCGGGCCGCGCATCCCGGCCCGGAGGTTCCTGGCCACGGCGACGAGGTCGCCGAGCACGGCGCTCGCCGTCGGCTGGCCGCCGGCCCCGGCGCCGTAGAACATCAGCCGTCCCGCCGCCTCGGCCTCCACGAATACCGCGTTGTAGGCCTCGTGAACAGCCGCGAGCGGGTGCACCCGGGGCAGCATCGCGGGATGCACCCGGACCGAGACCCCGCCGTCGCACCGCTCGCAGATCGCCAGCAGCTTGATCACGAAGCCGAGGGCCCGCGCGCTCGCGATGTCGTCCGCGGTGATGCCGGTGATGCCCTCGGTGAACACGTCGGCAGACGTCACCTCGGTGTGGAAGGCCAGTCCGGCCAGGATCGCGGCCTTCGCGGCGGCGTCGTGGCCCTGCACGTCGGCGGTCGGATCGGCCTCCGCGTAGCCCAGCTGCTGCGCCTGTGTGAGCGCCGGGCCGAAGTCGGAGCCGACCGAGTCCATCTGGTCGAGGATGAAGTTGGTCGTGCCGTTGACGATGCCGAGCACGCGCCGGACGGTGTCGCCGGCCAGTGACTCGCGCAGCGCTCGGAGCAGCGGGATGGCGCCGGCCACGGCCGCCTCGTAGTACAGGTCGGCGCCGTTCGCGCTGGCCGCCTTGTGCAGCGCCGCCCCGTCGCTGGCCAGCAGCGCCTTGTTCGCGGTCACCACCGACCGGCCAGAATCGAGCGCGGCGAGCACCAGCGACCTGGCCGGCTCGATCCCGCCGATCAGCTCGACCACGATGTCCACGTCCGGGCGCGCGGCCAGGGCTGCGGCGTCACCGGTCAGCAGCGCGCCGTCCACGCCCGAGATCCGCGCCAGCTCGGGCCTGCGCACCGCGATCCCGGCGATCTCCAGCGGGCCGCCTGCCCGCGCGGCCAGGTCAGCGGCCTGCTCGCCCAGCAGCCTCGCGACCTGCGAGCCGACGGCCCCGCACCCGAGCAGCGCGATCCGCAGCGGCGCGCCTGCCTCCCTCGCCCGCACGGCAGCCTCTCTCCCCACGGCAGACGGTCGGTGAGTCCTGGCCTGCCCGATCAGCAGCCTATCCAGCCCCCGGCCGGGCTCGGCCCGCAGCACCTGTTGGCAGGGCGGACGCCGCGTTTGCTGACCGCGAACACGAAGCGGAAACAAACCAGCCCGGCGCAGCGCTGTGCACGGTGTACGACCTGTTTATGTAATCAAGTAATCGAACCGGCTCACGAAGACCGGGCGACTGAACACCGGAATGCTGACTGGAAGAAGAGTCGGATGAGCGAACCGAAGACCCTCACCCTGCCCGTACTGCCGCTCGACGACGACGTCGTGCTGCCCACGATGGTCGTGCCCCTGGACGCTTCCGACCCCGAGGTCCGCGCGTCCATAGCGGCGGCCACCGCCGCCGCCGACGGCGATGCCAGGCCCCAGCTGCTGCTCGTGCCGAGGATCGGCGGCAAGTACGCGCCGGTCGGCACGCTGGCTGTCGTCGAGCAGGAGGGCAGGCTGCCGGACGGCAAGCCAGGCGTCGTCCTGCGCGGCACGGCCAGGGTCACGATCGGCGCCGGCACGGTCGGCCCTGGCGCCGCGCTGTGGGTGCACGGCACCATCGCGGCCGAGCCGCCGGCCGGCTCGCGGGCCGCTGAGCTGGCCCGCGAATACCGCGGGCTGGCGGCCGCGATCCTGCAAAAGCGCGGCGCATGGCAGGTGGTTGATGTCCTTTCGCGCATAACGGAGCCCTCGGCGCTGGCCGACAGCGCAGGCTACGCGAGCTACCTGTCGGTCGAGCAGCGCGCCGAGCTGCTGTCCACCCTCGACCCCGCGCAGCGGCTCGAGCGGCTGGTGACCTGGGCCAGGGACCATCTCGCTGAGCTCGACGTCGCCGAGACCATCGGCAACGACGTCCGAGAGGGCATGGAGAAGCAGCAGCGCGAGTTCCTGCTGCGGCAGCAGCTCGCCGCGATCCGCAAGGAACTGGCCGCCCTGGACGGCACGCCCGCCTCCGAGCAGGACGACTACCGGGCCAGGATCGAAGACGCCGACCTGCCGGAGAAGGTGCGCGAGGCGGCGCTGCGCGAGGCGGCCAAGCTCGAGCGCGGCTCGGACAGCTCGCCGGAGGCGGGCTGGATCAGGACCTGGCTGGACACCGTCCTCGACGTTCCGTGGAACACCAGGACCGACGACGCCTACGACATCCCCGGCGCCCGCGCGGTGCTGGACGCCGACCACGCCGGGCTCGACGAGGTCAAGGAACGGATCATCGAGTACCTCGCCGTCCGCAAGCGCCTGGCCGACCGCGGCCTGACCCTGGCCGGCGGCCGCAGGAGCGGTGCCGTGCTGGCCCTCGCCGGGCCGCCCGGAGTCGGCAAGACCTCGCTCGGCGAGTCGGTGGCCCGCGCGATGGGCCG
>JADGPC010000370.1 GCA_017882645.1 Streptosporangiales bacterium
AGCAGCCAGGACCGCAGGGTCTGGCCCAGCTTGTCCGCGACGGCCGGGCGCAACGCCAGCAGCGGAGCAAGGACCTGCGAGCGCAGGTCCTCGACCGCCTCGGGGTCTGCGCCCAGCACGAGGTCGACCAGCAACCGCTCGGTGTCCACCGGCTCGCCGGACGCGTACTCACCGGCCGTGCGCCGGCGGTCCAGTTCGAGCGCCCGCAGCGCGCGCAGGTACGAGGCGCGCACCGCCAACCACGGGCGCGGCGGCCCGACGATCGCGCGACGCCCACGCAGCAGGTGCAGCAACGCGGCTCGGGCCGGCCCGTCCGCGTCGGGCACGAGCAGCACGGTGCGGCCGCCGGACTCCAGGCCCGGGACCTCGTCGACCGGCCGGAGGGTGCGTGGATCGAGGGTCATCAGGGCGGCGCGGGCCCGGGACTCGGGCAGGATCACCGCCGTCAAGCTGCGCGGCCCCGGCCAGTCCGCCCGCGCCGCAGCCGCCTCCAGGGCCGCGGGCGATGCGCCGGTCAGCAGGCCGTGGCCGAGGCGTTCCAGGTGCCGCTGCCGAACCAGGCCGGTACTGGCGAGTTCGTCGGCATGCCCGGCGGCGCTCGACGCGGACAGCTCGTCGATGTAGGCGAACACGAGTTCGGCGAACGAGGCCAGGGTTTCAGCGCCGAGACCCGCGTCCACCGCCACCAGGCTCAACTCCCGCCAGGCGAGCCGAGCTCCCAACCGGTACGCCGCGAGCAGCGAGTCCATGGAGCGTCCGCTGCGGGCCTCGCCCCGGCCCAGTGCGTACGCGCCCTCGCGAGGCGGGTCGCCGGGGGCGCTCGCATCGGCCCCCTCGGCGAGCGCCGCGATGTCGAGGAACCCGTTCAGGGCGATCTCGACCGCGGACTCGATGGTGCGCTCCATGGGCTCGCCCAGCTGGCCGGCATACCCCGGCACCTCGCGGACGATCGCCGCGAGGATGTCCGCTGCCACGGTCGGCAGCGCGGCCCGCATCCGGGCGGCCACATCGCCTGACAGATGCAGCTGGGGTGTCCGTGTCATCGCCCTCACTAATTGTTCGCATCAGCCAATTGTGAGATTCGGAATCACAGCTGCCAGTCAAGATATTACGCGCTAAAGGCAGGACCCTGGGGATATGAGCATCACTGCCCCGCTGCGCGACCGGGTCGCCCGCATCGCCGAGCTCGTCGCGACCCCGCTGGTGCCGGCCGACTACCTGGATCTGATCAGCCCGCTGCGAGCCGGCGCGGCGCTGCGCGGGCGCGTCGTGGCCGTCCATCCCGAGACCCGGGACGCGGTGACCCTCCTGATCCGTCCTGGGCGGGGCTGGCGCTCGCACACGGCCGGCCAGTACATCCGCGTCGCCGTCGACGTGGACGGCGTGCGTTACTGGCGCGCCTACTCCCTCACGTCGGCCCCGCGCACCGACGGCTGCATCAGCATCACGGTCAAGGCGATCCCGGATGGCAAGGTCAGCAATCACCTCGTCCGCCGCGCGCGGGCCGGGATGCTGCTCGAGATGGATCGGGCCACCGGCGACTTCGTGCTGCCCGCCGCGCCGCCCGCCAAGGTCCTGTTCGTGACGGCCGGCAGCGGCATCACGCCGGTGATGGGGATGCTGCGCAATCATCTCGACGCGCTCGTTGACGTCGTCGTGGTGCACTCCGCGCCGACCGGCCAGGACGTCATCTTCGGCGGGGAACTGCGACGCCTGGCCGCCGCTGGGCGCATCCGGCTGATCGAGCAGCACACCGACGCCGACGGCATGCTGTCGGCCGCGGACCTGGGCACTCTCGTCGCCGACCTCTCCGAGCGGGAGGTGTGGGCGTGCGGCCCGACCGGGCTGCTGACCGCGGTCGAGGACCACCTCGACTCGCTCGGCCGGGCGGACCACCTGCACACCGAGCGTTTCCGGGCCGCCGTCGTGGTCACCGGCGACGGCGGCGCGGTGACGTTCACCAAGTCCGGCACCACCGTGGCCACCGACGGCGGCACCGCGCTGCTGGACGCCGGCGAGGCGGCGGGTGTGCTGATGCCGTCGGGCTGCCGGATGGGGATCTGCTTCGGCTGCGTCGTCCCGCTGCGCGAGGGCGCCGTCCGCGACCTGCGCAACGGCGCACTGACCACGGCGGCCGAGGGCGACGGCGTGCTCATCCAGACCTGCGTGTCGGCAGCCGCCGGTCCCTGCCACATCGACCTCTGACCGTCCACCGATTCAGTCCCGCCAACCACTCGGAGCACTCCGTGACCACCTTGCAGAACAAGCCCGTCAGCCCCGTCGCCCACCTGTCCGCTGAGGACGTCGAGAACCTCGGCCGCGAGCTCGACGCCATCCGCGAGCAGGTGATCGCCAGCCGCGGCGAGCGCGACGCGGACTACATCCGCCGGGTCATCAAGGCCCAGCGCGCGCTCGAGGTCGGCAGCCGGGCGGTCCTGCTCGTGTCGCTGTTCCCGCCCGCCTGGGTCGCCGGCACGGCCGGGCTGTCCGCCGCCAAGATCCTTGAGAACATGGAGATCGGGCACAACATCATGCACGGCCAGTGGGACTGGATGCGTGAT
>JADGPC010000371.1 GCA_017882645.1 Streptosporangiales bacterium
CGGCCATTGCTAGCCCCTTCCATGCCGTCGGACAAAATCGAGGTAGGTCTTGTTGAACTCGGCCGGGTGCTCCCACAGGCAGGCGTGGCCGCCCTTGGTGGTCGCCCATTCCGAGCCCGGGATGCCGTCGTGGATCCGCCGGGACAGCGTGACGGGGATGAGGATGTCCTGTTCGCCAGCGAGCACGAGCGACGGCGTGCTGATCTGGCCCAGCCGGTCAGTGGCGTCGTGGTTCTGGATCACCGCGAGCTGGGCCAGGTAGGCGTGAGCCGGCTGGTCCATGTAGCGCATCGCGGTCTCGAACTCGGCGAGGTCGCCGCCCCGCTCGGTGAAGAACGGGAGCGTGAACGCCCAGAGGGTGACGTCCCGCATGACGAAGGGCACCCCGAGCACGGGCGCCATGTCCGCCCACATGGCGAACATCCGCGAGCAGAATGGTCCCGGCGCGGCATACGTGCAGCCGAACGTGGCCGTCCGCAGGTCGCCGGCGTAGGCGAGGGCATATTCCTGGGCGATCATCCCGCCCATCGACACGCCCATCAGGTGGAAATCGGTGATGCCGAGCAAGTCGACGAGCGCCTTGGCGTCGTCGGCCAGCATCCGGCTTGAATACGGCCCGGCCGGCTTGGAGCTCGCACCGATGCCCCTGTTATCGATGCGAAGCACCCGGTAGCCGGCCGCGAGAAAGTCGTCCAGCTGGGCGAACCAGGTCTCGACGTCGTCGGCGAGGCCGTTGATCAGGACGATCGTCTCTTCACCGTCGCCGTCCAGCTTGTAATGCAGATCGATGTCATTGACCTTCGCCATCGGCATCGGGATTACCTCCAGATCGGACGCGGATTCGGGCGTGCAGTTCGGTGAGCATGGCCTCGGTCAGCGAGAAGTGCTCGGCCGCCAGCTCGGCCGCGCGGTCAGCGTCTCCGTCGATGACCGCCTCGGCCAGCAGCGGGTGCTGCACCATGGCCCGCTGCCTGACCTGCGGCGTGTACGGCTCGGCGTCGAAGCCCAGGCTCACCTCGCGCCTGATGCTCGCGCTGAGCTCGACCAGCCTGGTGTTGTGGCAGGCCCTGGCGATGGCCTGGTGCACCGCGTGATCCGCCAGGTGCGAGGCATCGCGGTCCGTGGCCCGCTCGTACTCGCCGACGGCCTTGCGGATCGCCCCGATGTCGCGCAGGTCGCGCCGCTCGGCGGCCGTCCGCGCGATGGTCTGCTCGATCAGCCGGCGGAAGTCGAGGATCTCGGTGAGATCAGACCACGCCGGGACCAGCGTGCGGCGGATCATGTCGTCGGCATCGGGTCCCGCGCCGGTCCTGACGAAGGTGCCGCCGGCCCGCCCGCGCTTGGTGGTCACGTAGCCGGCCGCCGCCAGTCGCTGCAGAGCCTCCCGCACGGTAGTCCGGCTCACCTCGAGCATGGCGGCGAGATCGCGCTCCGTCGGCAGCCGCTGGTCGGGAACGAACTCCCCGAGCGCGATGGCGGTCACGATCCGCTCGGCGATGCGCTCGCCGGCGGTCGGCATGGTGATCGGGGCGAGGTACTCGTTCACGCTGCCGCCTCCCGCCCGGCTCGCGCCGAAGGGTCGCGCTGGTCCCGGCCGGCCCGCGCGTAGAACCCGGCCATGAACCTGGCCAGCGTCTTGGCCCCGGTCACGATGCTGGCCAGTTCCACCGCCTCGTCGATGGCGTGGATGTTGCGAGCCCGCGGCCCGTAGGCCAGCGCCGGCACGCCGAACTGGTTGAGGTAGAACCGCGCGTCCGTGGTCGCGCCGACCGGCCCGCGCCCCGGTAGCGCGCCAGTCGCCGACAGGTGCGCGCTGGCCATCGCGTCCGCCAGCCAGTGATCGGCGGGCAGCAGGTGGCCCTCGGCGCGGAAGCCCACCGGGCGGATCACGGCCGGGCGGCCGGCCAGCCACGGGTCATCCGAGCCCGCTCCCAGCACGGCCGCGGCGACCTGCGTGAGGGCTTCGTCCGGACTCCAGCCCCGCGGGAAGCCGACCCTGACCCGCAGTCGTGCTCGTCCCGGCACGCTCGACGCCCAGTCTCCGGCCGACATGGTCCCGACGTTGACGTTGTACGGCCGGGCGATGCCGGCGAAGGCCGGATCGTCCGCGGCCTCGTTGATCTCGTCCTGGAAGCTGGCCAGGGCGCGCAGGATCGCCGGAACGCTGCCGATCGGATTCTGCGCGCGGTCCGCCGCCTCGGCGTGGGCAGGAACCCCGGCGACCTCGATCTCCACCCACAGCACGCCGACGCCGCCGAGCAGCAGGTCCAGATCGGTCGGCTCGAGCACGATCACGGCATCGGCAAGCACGCCGGCGTTGCAGGCCGCGAGCGTGCCGTTGCCCGTGCATTCCTCCTCGATCACGGACAGGAAGCTGAGCTCGCCGGACAGCGCGTCCGGCATCACCCGCAGCAGCGCCGCCACGGCCAGCGTGCCGAGCGCGAAGCCGCCTTTCATGTCGCCGGAGCCGCGGCCCGTCAGCCAGCCACCGGATCTGACTGGCACGAACGGATCGGACGACCACAGTGCCGCCTCGGCCGGGACGACGTCGACGTGCCCGTTCAGCAGCAGTGACGGCGAGCGGCCCGGGTTGATCCGCCCCAGCACGTTCGGGCGCCCGGTGTATGAGACCTGCGCCACCCCGCCCGGAGCGGCCGCCGCGGTCTCCTCTGGCACCGGCAGCTCGCTCACCTCGAAGCCGAGCCGGCCCAGTTCCGCGGCCACGATGTCCTGCGCACCGCGCTCGGCGCCGACCGTGCTCGGCGCCGCGACCAGGCGCTCGAGAAAGGCGAAGGCCGACTCGGCCTCGGCATCGATCGCGGCGTCGACATCCGCCCATCGAGCCGCGTCGCTGAGGGTCATCCCCGTCCAGATCTTGGTCTAGTGGACTGATGTTTAGACCATTTTGCGCAACGCGGGCGTGCCCGTCAATGCCTGCGGGCAGGCCGCGTCGACGACCGTGGCGATGGCGTCAGGCCCGGGCGGCGGGCGCTGAGGTCAGCCGGGGGCGCTGCTGGTGAAAACCGGGAGGTTAGTTTCCATTGCGGACGGGAACCTGTTGAAGTGCTAATCCGTTCACCCGGTTAACAAGTGGCGAGTTTCCCGCGCCCGGCTTTTCTTAGCGGATGCCGGAAATCGTGACCTGCATCCGGTCAATCGGCTGTGTCGTACATCGGCTAGCCTGCCGCTGGGCGGATCGGTACGTCGACGCCACTTGCTCCGGAGGAGCCCATGAAGCGCATGCGGTCTCGGCGGGCGAGGATCATCGCCTGGATCTCGGTCGCGCTCGTCGGCATTCTCGTCGTCGTCACGGTCGGGGTGTACGAGGCCGTGAAGATCAGGCTCTCCGGAATCACGCACGTGACCAGGATCGACGTGCGCAAGCGTCCGCCGCAGTACACCGATGCGCTGAACATCCTGCTACTCGGCTCGGACACCAGGACGGGGCACAACGCCGCGATCGGCGGCCAGACCGGCTGCTCCTGCTCGGACACGATCATGATCGCGCACATCTCGCCTGGGCATCACAACATCACCGTCGTCAGCATCCCGAGGGA
>JADGPC010000372.1 GCA_017882645.1 Streptosporangiales bacterium
CCGATTCCAGGACGCGCTCGACCAGCTGGCCGAGTGGCTGCCCGCAGGCGAGCCGGCCGGCCAGGCCCCGTCCGTGATCGCCGACGACCTGCTCGCGGAGGCCGATCGCGCCGCGCTGGTCACCGCGACCCGGTATACGACGCAGGGATCCGCCGAGATCGCCGGGGCGAGCAGCGACCTGGTGCTGGCCCGCAGGCGCGGTCAGCTGTACGCGTTCGGCCGCGATCCGGACCGCACGCTGGTGCGGCAGCGGCTGGCCGGCAACGGGGTGCGCGATACGATCGCTGCCCTGCTGGCGTAGCTGCCGCCCAGTCCGCCCGCCGCCGCAGCAGGCGCCCGTTACCTGCGCCCGGGCAGGCCGAGCAGCCGGTCGATCGTGGTGACCAGCCCGCCGCGGTCATCCAGCGCGGGCTGTCCGTGGCCGTCGACCTGCACGCCGCTGCTCAGGCATCCGTCCGACTTGACTGTGATCGTCGGCCAGCGGGACGACGCCGGCACGAAAACCAGCCGGTACAGGGTGCTGGCGGCCGTAATCGCCGGGCAGTTCAGCACGATGTCCGGCTGGGCGGGCCAGCCGTTCACCAGGGCGGCCAGCCTGGCCACGACGGCCCGCGCGGTGAACGTCCTGGTCACCGGCCGTGGCGGTCCGTTCCAGCGGGTCGGCGCGGTGGCGGTCACCGCCCGGTACCGGCTCGCGGCGATGTGCTCCGCTGCGCTGCGCGGCGGATACCAGGCCACCTGCGCGTCCACGCGGAGCAGCGATCCGCTGCCCGGGGCGGGAACCACCGCCGTCGCCAGCGTGGCATCGTAGATCCAGGCGGGCGGCTCGGCCGGGTTGTAGTCGACGTCGTAGTCCGTGATCGTCCCGGCCCGGCCCGACTGGCTGGCGTCGCCGGCCCGCATACCGGCCGGAGTATGCGCGACCAGGTACGCATGGACCGCCGCTGGCGCCAGGCTGACGCGGTACAGCGCATGCAGGTCGGTGACGTCATGCAGATTGGCGGGCAGCATCGGCTGCAGCGACCGGACCGGCCTGGCCGGCCACGGCAGCCGATCCGCGTGGCCGGGCAGCCGCAGCCGCGCGAGCATCCTGCGCCCGTATGCCTCGGCTTCCGCCCGCTGGCTGCCCCGGTGACCGGCCGTCACCACGTGACGGTGCCCGGTACCCGGTGCAGGCGCCGTGCCGCAGCCCGCCACAATCGCCGCCATCGCGATGGCCATTGCCGCGCCTGCCGCGGGCGCGGCCGCGATAAACCTGCTCACGGTGCTTGGACGCGGCGCGGCCTGCGCTGGTTGCACGAAGCGGTCTGCGTTACACGACCGGCTCGCCGTAAGGCGTGAAGCAGTACAGCCCGTTGTCCTCGCCGCCGACGAAAACAGAGTTGTCCATGATCGCCGGGCTGCCGCTCAGGCCGGATCCCGCCCTCGCCAGCCAGACGACCTCGCCGCCGATGCGCAGGCCGGAGACGGTCCCGTTGGACGACTCCGTGAACAGCATCCCGTCGGTGGCGCTGACCCCGGTGATCGGCCCGGCCAGCGGCTCGCTCCACATGACCGCTCCGCTGCCGGTCCGCAGCGCGGTCAGGCTGCCGTCGGCGGCTCCGACATACAGGTGACCGGCCTGGAAGGCCATCGACCCGGTGACTGACGTCCCGACCTGCCTCGACCAGCCGGGCTTGCCGGTTGACTCGGAGAAGGAGTAGACGACACCGTTGGCGGCGCCGACGAACACCCGGCCCTGCGCGATCACCGGGCTGTTGTCCACCGCCCCGCCGGTCGTGACCTGCCAGCGCCTGGACGGCGCCCCGCCGACCCGGAACGCCGTGACGGTGCCGGTGCCGTCACCCACCACGACAGTCGAGGTCGCCGGGTCGAAGGCCGGAGATCCGTCCACCGGCCCGGGCAGCGTCCTGGTCCACAAGACCTGGCCCGTCTTCTCGGAGATCGCGTACAGCTTGTGATCGTCCGAGCCGACGTAGACGACGCCGTGGTAGATCAGCGGCGACGAGGTCACTGCCCCGCCGGTTCCGGTACTCCAGGCCACCGCGCCGGATCGCTCCTGGTAGGCGCTGACCTTGTCATTCGACGAGCCGACGACAACCAGGCCGGCCGCCTGATCCACGGCGGGGGACGAGTCGACCGATCCGCCGACCGCCGCCGACCAGGCCAGCCCGCCGGTCACCAGATCGACCGCGCTGAGGGTGCCGCCGTGGTCACCGGCGAAGGCGCGCCCGTCCGCGACCGCGGGCGAGCCCTCGATCGGCGCCGAGGCTGAATACACCCAGTACGGCATCATGCGGTGCTGCTTGCCCGGGGTCACCTCCTCGGACAGCACATGGTCAAACGGCTGGTCGGCGGTGCGCTGCGGATCATAGCCGAGCTGCGACCAGGGGCCGGTGATCGTGACCGGCGCCGTCGCGGACCGCCCCGACCTCGTCCCCTTCGCGGTGACGGCCGTCAGGCCGTATGGGAACGCGGTCGGAATCGAGACCACCGGGCTGGCGAACGAGCCGTCTGCGTGCGCGGTCACCGTGCCGAGGTGAAGGCCTGGCAGCGACAGGCTGACCTTCTCCCGGGAACCGAACCCCTTGCCCGCCACTCGCAGGCCGGTGCCTGGAGCGGCGTGCCCGGAGGACAGGGTGACATGCGGGCCGGTCTTCACCGGCCGGACAGTGACCGTGTGCTGGATCAGCCGCGGCTCGACCAGGCCGTCCCGGCCGACGGCACGGGCCACGAAGGTGAGCACGCTGCCCTGAGCCGGGACGGGCACGCCAAGCGACCACGTCCGCGTCGCGCCGGACGAGCCGGCGGAGGCCTTGTTGTAGGCCGGCCCCTGCTGCCACTTGCGAGTCGCCGCGTTCCACCACGGCCCCGACGGTCCGTTCATCTGAACGGCGACATCGACGGCGGCGACGGGAGCTGACCCAGCCGTCGCCGTGCCCTTCGCCGTCACCGGGCGGCGGCCAGGATTGGGGATCGTCGACCCGTTGGCCGGCGAGGTCATCGTGGTTGCCGGCGGCGACCCGTTCGAGCCGCCGATGGCCAGGTCGTACAGGAATCCGTCACTCGACCCGATCAGGAGGTTGCCCGCGGAGTCGGCGGCCGAGCTGATGACGTAGCCACCGGTCTCGTACCGGTACAAGACCTGGCCGGTGGCCAGGCTGGTGACTTCGATGTAGCCATTGAGGTCGCCGTAGACGACGACCTGGTGGCCGGCCGGCCCGGTCACCAGCGGGGAGGACGGGACCTCGGTATCCGAGGGGCCAGCCTTCTCCGACAGCCAGATCTGCTTGCCGGAGACGGCATCGACCGCGGCCACGCCGACCGGCGTGCCGAAGACGACCATCCGGCCGGCGAGCGCTGCCGTGGAGCGCCCGCCGTCGTGACTGGCGCCCGTGGCGGCGCCGACATCGAAGTGCCACTTGAGCTTGCCGGTCGTCAGGTCGATCCCGTACAGGATCCGGTCCTTGCCCGAGACGTAGGCCATGCCGTCGGCGATCCCGTTGCGGCCCGGCGGCGAGATGGCCGCGCCGGTGCCGAAGTCGGAGAGTCCGCCGACGAGCGAGCGCACCCGCCAGAGCGTCGCCCCGGTCCTGGCGTTCAGGGCGTAGATGGCGCAGTCCGGGTCGCCGCTGCCGAAGATGACTAGCGGCACGCCGTGAGCGTTCACGCCGAACGCGTCCGGGCTCCAGCTGCCAGAGAAGACCGGATAGGGGTCGCGCTTCCACTCGACCTTGCAAGTCGAGTCGTTGATGGCCATCATCGGGCCCTCGACGGCGCCGTTGTCCTGGACTCCGACGTAGAGCGTGGTCGGGCCGCCCGGCGGCGTGCCGATCACCGGGCTGGCGAAGTCGACCCCGGTGCCCAGCGGAACCCGGCACTGCACCGCGCCGGTGTTCGCGTTGATCCTGAGCATCCGGCCGCTCACCGCGGTGCCGATCCACAGGTGAGTGCCGATGACGGTCGGCGTCGCGTGCATCGGCACGCCGATCGAATCAGCCCACACGATGGCACCGTCGGCCGTGCTGATCGCCTCGAGCTCACCGTTCTCGTTCGCGACGTAGGCCAGCGTCTCGTGCCGGGCGGAGCTGTACTTCGTCACCGGAGACGAGAGCACCGGCCCGAAAGTGTGCGTCATCCAGCGAACCCCGAGCTGGGCGGCGTTCAGCGTGGAGATGGCCGGGTCCTTGGACACGCCGGTCAGATTCGGGTTGCCGTGGAACGTCGGCCAGTCGGCATACCGCGGAGCCGCTGCCGGAGCGGTCGCTGTAGCCGCAGCGGCTGGCGCGGCGATCAGCGCGGGCAGCACCAGCGCGGCGGTCGCGAGAGCCATCCGGGCCAGCCAGACCTTGTCCGCCGCTGCGAGCGTATTCCTCGGCACGGCCGCTCCCTTGAGATCAGTTCTCGCCGCGATGAAAGCGCTGTTATCCCGAACAAAGACGCTTGACGGGCGAAGCAGGTTAACAGCTACGCAGGGTGATCTTAGGGATTAAGCATTACTAGTCGCACTGCGGTCAGGATTTCTTTATGGCCTCGATCAGGAAACGCACGCTGGTCGCGACGAACGGGCCAGCGGTCTCGATCCGCTCGTGCAGCCGGCGAAGCTGGTCACGGTACGCGTCCACGCTGAAGTCCGGCACGGTCCAGATGACCTTCCGCAGGAAATAGACCACGGCCGCGATGTCGTGAAACTCCATGCGGCCGCGGAACTCGCGGAGGTCGACGACGGTCAGCCCGGCCTGCTCCGCGGCCAGTACCGACCACTTTGGCTCGCGGTTCGGTTCGTCGGATTCCGGCTGCGGGCCCATCATGAACTCGTACAGCTCGGCGACCGTTCGGTGGCCGACGTCCTGGGACAGGTACGTGCCGCCTGGCTTGAGTACGCGGGCGACCTCGTCCCACCGCACGCCGACCGGGTGGCGGCTCACGATCAGGTCGAAGGTGGCATCGCCGAACGGCAGGTCGCCGTATTCGTCGCCCAGCGGCACGACCCGGGCGCCAAGCCGGGCGAGATTCCGGCGAGCGACCTCGACGTTAGGCGGCCACGACTCCGTCGCGACCAGCGCCGGCGGGCCGGCCGGTATCGTGGCCAGCACCTCACCGCCGCCGGTCTGCAGGTCGAGCGCCGCGGCGCCGGGCACGCCGGCCAGCGCCGCCATCCGCTCGCCGAGCAGGCGGGCGTACCCCCACGGCGGCCGCTCCTCGCTGGCCCGGCCGTCGAACCAGGAGAAGTCCCAGCCCGCCGCGGGCACCGCCGATCCCTCGGCCACCAGTTCCTCGAACGTCGGCATGCCCGCCGTCCTCCCTTCCCGGCTCGCCAGAGCCGACCCCATCCTGGTCGGCCAGCGTTCCGCCGATCAAAGCCGGTTTCTCCTCACCGCCCTCGAACAACAGCAATGGGCCACCGCCGTTGATACAGCCCCAGCGATGGCCCACTGCTGTTGTTCGAGCGCGGGCGCTCGAGCCTAAGGTGGGGGAGGTGGGAGCCTACGAGAAGTACGTCTTGCCGCGGCTGATCAATTCCGTCTGCGGTTCCCGGTCACTCCAGCGGCTGCGCAGCCGGGTCTGCGAGGGCCTGGCTGGTGACGTCGTCGAGATCGGGTTCGGCTCGGGACACAATCTCCCGTTCTACCCGCCGGCCGTCACGAGCATCGCCGCGGTCGAGCCGTCCGACCTCAGCTGGAAGCTTGCCGGCGAGCGGCTGGCGGCCACGACCATCCCGGTCTCCCGGTCAGGTCTCGACGGCCAGTCGCTTCCGTTCGGCGACGCCAGTTACGACGCGGCCGTGAGTACCTGGACGCTCTGCACGATCCCGGACGTGTCCGCCGCGCTGGGCGAGGTTCGCCGGGTGCTCAAGCCCGGCGGGCAGCTGCACTTCCTCGAGCACGGACTCGCCCCTGACGAGAGCGTTCGCCGCTGGCAGCGGCGCCTGGACCCGCTGCAGCAGCGGATCGCGGGCGGCTGCCATTTCACCCGGCCGATCGCGGACCTGCTGACGGATGCGGGCTTCACGATCCGCGAGCTCGATGTCTTCTACGAGGCCGGCCCTCAGTTCGCGGGCGCTGACTCGCTCGGCATCGCGATCTCGTAGCTGCCCGGCTACCCAACAATTGTGTTGAGCAGTGCCCGGGCCTGCTCTCATCCTTAGTACATGGTGCACCGGGCTGTCCGCCGACCTGACCGCCGCGGACCTCGTCGGCGCGCTGGCCGACCCGCATCGCTGCTTCCAGGCCTACCAGCGGCTGCGGTCGGTGCAAGGACGGCAGCGGCCGTCCCGAAGCGGAGGCGGTGCTGCCGCGGGCGATCGCGCTGCTGGCGGCGGACGAGTCGGCTCACGTCCGCGCGATGGCGGTCGAGGTCGTCGGCCAGTGGGTGCACAGTCATCCGGCGGCGTGCTCGGCTATCGAGCGGGCCGCCGGGCATGACCCGGCGCCCGCGGTCAGGAAGAAGGCGTCCTGGTACGCCCCGGGCGGCACCGTCTACCGGCGCACCAAGCCCAGGCCGCACCGCCTCCGGCCGAGCTAGGCTCCGGCCATGACGACCCCCGAGGCAGCAGTGCTCAGGAGCTTCATGCGAGACGGCCGGATCGTGACCTTCCCGGCCAGGCGATCCAGGCGCCTGATCCTGCTCAACCACGTAGCCCAGCTGTTCGACATCGGCGTGCGCTATCAGGAAGGCGAGGTCAATCTCAAGCTGAGGGGCTTGCACGAGGATTACGCCGCACTGCGCAGGTACCTGGTCGACGAGGGCTTCCTGAGCCGGGACCACGGCGAGTACTGGCGGAGCGGCGGCACTGCGCTCTCGTAGGCATCACCGCGATCCCAGGGTGGAAGCAAAGCTCGCCGGCTGAGCGCTGCCAGCACCTTGCTCACGCTGCGCCGCTGGTCTGGTGGCGCCCTCGGCCTGATGCAGCCAGGCGAGGTCGCCGCTGGTCAGTATCTCGTCACCGATGCGTACCCAGCCGCTGGTCCCGTCGCTGCCCAGGCAGGCAACGGGCGCGAGTTCGGCGTTCGTCGTGCAGATCTCGCCCGCCGGTCCCTCGTAGGCGCCCGCGGCGTTCTGCCAGAACTCGGGCAGGCCGTGCGGATCGATGATCAGAAGCGGGTTCTCCACCTTCGGGCCGGGCGCGTCCTTGATGACCAGCCCGTCCGTGCCGTTGCGCGTCATGGTGATCCGGCACGGGTTGGCGGTGCAGATGGCCCGGCCGTCAGGCGGCGCGCTGGCCGTCCGAAGGCCGATTCCGAGGCCGAGTCCCAGGCCGGCGGCGAACGCGATCAGCGTGCCGGCTGCCACCACGGCCAACCTGGTCTGCTTCGGCATCATGGCGA
The DNA here is from genome assembly GCA_017882645.1 of Streptosporangiales bacterium. GTDB lineage: Bacteria > Actinomycetota > Actinomycetes > Streptosporangiales > Streptosporangiaceae > Chersky-822. The sequence continues at coordinate 7,329 of JADGPC010000372.1, forward strand.
GTCCCTTCAGCGGCTAGGGACCCAACCTATGACGCCTTGGGAAGGTGCAGATGCGGTGATTCGTACTCGGCTGGCTCGCCGGGCTCGGCCTGGTCCATTTCCTGCTCGGCCTGGTCGGGCTGGTCGGGCTGGTCGGCCTGGTCGGCCTGGTCGGCCTGGTCGGCCTGGTCGGCCTGGTCGGGCTGGTCGTACCCCGGTCGCACGCCCCGCCGCACGCGTGCCATCGCAACGGCCAGGGCGAGCAGCAGAACTCCGCAGACGGCCAGCGTGGCCGGGAGTCCGATCGACCCGCGGAAGTCGCGCACCACTGCCGCCGTGAGATAGCCGAAGAGCGCGAGCGTCCCGGCTGTCAGCAGGAGAGTGTTCCGCAGCGGGATGCTGGCTGCCATTGCTGTCGCGGCCGTAGCGATGGCGACAACGTAAACCCAGGGATGGTCCCAGACGGCGAAACTCGGGCCGATCAGGGCGATCGCGACGCCCAGGGGCACGGTCGTCCCCAGCGGCTGCGGATACTGCCAGCCGACGATCGCCCAGCCGATGCCGAGCGCCCACAGGCCGAGGGCGAAGGCGATCCACGGGGCGGTGGTTCCGGTGAGCGCGACGATGGTGGCGGAGACGGTGATCGTGAGCCCGGCGAAAAGCGCCACTAGCTGCAGTTCCCGGCGGCGGATGAGCCAGAGAAAGGCTGACGAGGCCATGATCGTAAGGCCCGCGAACAGGGCGGTGACAGGGGCTGAGGTGCCGTAGACGTCGTGTGCCGCGATCCCGGCGGCGGCGCCGGCGCAGCTGGCGGACAGGAACCAGACCACGCCGAGCATCCGCTGGATCGCGGGATCGGCGACCCAGAGCACGATGAGCCCGATGGCGAGGAAGAACAGCGCGATGCTGCCGAAGACGGCGACATGTCCCCAGTCAGTGATGCCGGACCAGCCCCGGCCGGCCGCGACTCCGACACCGGCCAGCACCAGCAGCGCGCCGACATAGGCGACGGTCTCCGTCAGCAGCGAGACACGTCTCTGGCTCTCCGGGTTCTTCCGTTCCTCGGCGGCCAGGCCACGCTTACTCAGCAGGTAGTAGAAGGCGCCGCAGATAGTGGCTACCAGCAGCACAAGAGGTATGAGTGCCAGCATGGCGAACCTTCTTTCGGTCCTGTGGCTTGGAACATCCCAAGATCCGCCATCTGCAGTCTCGCTGCGGCGCCATTCCCTCAGCAGGGCCGAAGGTCACGAGTTAGGGCAGCTCATTTCGCGTTCAGCGGTACTCCTTGAACGCGGCACGCATGCTCTGCTGTGCTTCATCCGCGATGTCGGCCGTGGCCACCGAGATAGCCAGGACTTCTTCCTGGTGATCGGGCGGCGTGGTCGCGAACAGCTGGTCATCAACCCTGATCGGTGCCCCCGCGGCCAGCGCCAGGTTCACCGCGTCGCTCGGCCGGGAATCCACCTCCCGCAAGCCGGCCGGCCCGCTGACGAGCACCGACGCGTAGAATACCGGCGGCACTAGCTGGGTGATCCTGACCTCCGTGACGCTTGCGCCCGCGGCGTCTACGAGACTGGCGGCGAGCTTGTAGGTGAACGGGCGCGGGTTCTCGGCCGACGACAGGGTCAGGGCCAGCGCGGTCGCCTCGGCCGGACCGATCCACATGGGCAGCCAGCGGTCTCCGTTCCGCTCCGCGAGGGTCATGATGTGCTTGCGCCGCGCCGGGTCCTCGTCCTGAGTCCGGCGGATCTCCGACACCTCGACGTCGATCCATTCGGTCGCGTTACTGGTAGTCACCGTATCTCCTTCGTGCAGGTTGATCATCTGAGCGAGCCTGGGGGCCAGTGCCGCCCGAGCCTGGTGCAAGCGGGCCTTGACGGCCCCCGGCGAGATGCCGAGCTCAGCCGCAACCTCAAGCTGGCTGAGCCCTTGCAGGTAGAAAAGCAGCACGGCCTCCCGCTGGCCCTTGGCCAGGGCGTCGATGGCCGCGCGGACCCGCGCGGCGAGATCGGCGAGCTCGGCGGCCTCGGCCGGCCCGGGCTCGAGCGAGGCCTGATCGGCAAGCTGCCCCGGCACCTCGAACCGGAGCTGGCGGCGCCACCGGCGAGCGACGTTGAGCGCGATGCCGCAGAACCAGGCGCTGAACCGGTCGGCGGAACGCAGCCGGTCAAGATCGGTCATCGCCGCGATCGCCGCTTCCTGCACGGCGTCGTGGGCCAGGTCCAGCGAGCCGAGCACCCGTGCGGCGAGGAACAAGGCCGTGTTCCAGTGCCGGGTCAGCAGCTCGGCGAGCGGTTCCCGGTCTCCGCCCAGCGCCGCGCAGACTAGCTCCGCGTCAGGTCGCGCCGCCCAGGATCGTTCCACGATTCATAGTGCCATCAGGCTGGCCCTGGGTTAGCTCCGGCTGCTGGCCTGCTCACGGCAGTGCGGAGAGTTCGGTAAGCATCGGCTTCAGCCGGATCGCCAGCACGGGATCGGCGCGCTCGACCTCGGCGGCCAGCGCTGCCACGGCAGCGCCTAGCGCCCGCCGCAGCTCCGCCTGGTCGAGCGAGGCGACCAGCGCCGCCTCCAGCGGCACGGTCAGCTCCGGTGGCAGGAGGTGAGCGCCCTTGGCGTAGCTGTCCGGGTAACGAAAGCGCAGGCACGCCAGGGTAAGCACCTGGTCGCGCAGCGCGCTGATCCGGTGCTCTGCCTGCCACTGCCTGCCCCGCTCGATGCACGCGCGGGCGTGCAGCGCGTGGTGCCAGGCCCGGCCGGCCTCGGTGCCCGCGCTCGGCGGCTCCGGCTGGTCCAGCTCTGCCGTCTGGCCGAAGACGGTGCGCCAGTTCGGGCCGAGCGGGCCGAACCCGGTCTCCGGCGCGAACGCGATGTCGACCTCCAGCCATCCCGGCAGCAGGAAGACCCGGTAGATGGCGGGCCCGGCCGGCAGGTCCCAGTGGTGCACGGCGGCGAAGTCGCGGTAGAGCCGCTTCGTCCAGCGCTCCACGGCCGGGCCAAGCGGTCCGGTGACCCCGAGCGCGAGGTCGATGTCGGACCACGCGTCACCGCCGCCCGTCGCACGTGATCCGGTGATGGCCGTCCCGGCGACGGCCGGGTCGGCTTCGGCGAATCCGAGCAGCCGGACCAGGACGCGGTCGGCATCATCAGCGGTGCGCATTCCTTCAGGACACCACGGGTTACCGGTCGTGGTCAGCCCGGCGGGGATCCCGGCATCGCCGCTCGCTGGCCGGGGACCAGCAGGCCGCACTCGTAGGCCAGGACGACAAGCTGGACCCGGGCCCGGGCATCGAGCTTGGTCATGATGCGGCTGACAGGGGTCTTGGAAGTCAGCGGGCTGACGCAGAGCCGGCTGGCGATCTCGCCGTTGAACAGGCCGGCCGCGACCAGCGTCAGGACCTGACGCTCCCGGTCGGTGCGGCCGTCGAGCTCGTGGCCGGTCGGCCGGTGGCTGCCGGGCCGGCTGCGGCCGAACCTTTCCTCACTAGCTCGCGGTAACCCGCCCGATATCTCTCGCCGGGCCCGGCGTTCGGGCCCAGCGAGAGCCTTTTGCGCTGCTCTTTTCGACCTATCACGAGTTTGTGCCAGAATGGCGTCCGGGTTGTCGGCTTTGCGGCCACCAAAATCGTGATATGTCGATGGCGCATCCTGAGACTGCCCGCCACGCGCCCGGTTTCGGCCCATTCGGGCGTTGGGCAGGTCCTGTCACCCCCGGGCCGGCCCGGCAGGCCGCCGCCGCGTCCCCGGCGGTGCCGACCGCCGCCGGTCGGCCACGCTCGCCGGTCCGAGGGGAGCCTCGTCCCGGGACTGGCATGGCGTTCAGGCTAGGTCAGTGACCGGCTGATGACAGCGCGGTAGCGCCTGGTCCACTGGTAGGCCTCCTGGACGGCGGTTACCGTGCCAGTCTCGCGGAGCCTGATCATGGCCGGCTCGCCCGCGTCGGCGGCTGCTCCGATCCCGCGCCAGCACCGTTCCTGCCACCACAAGATCGCGTCCAGTAGCTCGGAACGGTCGTCGAGGCCATAGCAGTCGCAGATCAGGCGGATCAGCCGCCCGCACTCGAGGGCCGCGGCCTCATCAGCCCCGACCCAGGATTCGGGGCCGAGGTTCAGGTACTGCCAGCACACATGGCCGAGGTCGTGGATCCGCCGCCCGGGCGCCGCGAGGTCCCAGTCAATAAAGGCGACCGGCCGGAGTCCGCCGCCGGAATCCTGGTAGACGGTATTGCGCGGCGACAGGTCGTTGTGGCAGACGACCTCGGAGTCGCCCGCCAGCTCGCTCCCGGCGGTCAGGTCATGAAGCTCGCGGACCAGCTGTGCCATCCGCGTCAGGCTGGCGTCGGACCGCACGTCGCCCGGCTGCTCGCGTTGCCACGCAACGTGCCCCGGCAGGTAGCTCAGCGTCTCCCGGCCCAGTTCATCCAGCCCGAGAAAGGCCGGAGCCCCCGGCCACCCGTGGCTGGCGAGGAGGTCGAGAACCCGGTGCACGAACTCGGCTCGAGGTGTGACGGTCCGGCGCACCGTGCTGCCGACAAGGGTGACGACGTTGACGTACCCGCCGGGCAGGGCCTGCTCCGTCACCCGACCAGCATGAGCCAGGAAGGGCCCGCGGACAAGGCCGCCCGGCTCGCAGCTCCGCCGCCCGGCTCGCAGCTCCGCCGCCCGCCGCGCTGAAGCTAGGCGCGCCGGGCGCTGATCCTGACCTTCTCCGCGGGGTACTCGCCCGGCCTGGGCGGTCGGGTGCTGACCAGTTCCGGCACCAGCCCGCTCGCGCCGAGCAGGCTGGCCAGGCCGGCGGGTGAATACCGGCTCAGGACGACCTTGCCCTCCACCCGGTCCAGCCATTCCTCGCCATCGCCGCCGTGGGTGATCACCACAAGCACGCCGCCGGGCCTAAGCGCCTCGCGCAGCCCGGCCAGCGCCGCTCCGAGCCGGCCGCGCGGCAGGTGGTGCAGCGAGTACGAGGCAACAGCGCCCGCGCAGCTCGCGGGCCGCAGCGGCAGGGCCAGCAGGTCGGCGGCGACCAGCCGGGCCGACGGGACCAGGCGGGCGGCGGCAGCCAGCATGCCAGGAGCCAGGTCAATGCCAATCGCGGCCCGGCCGTGTTCCAGCAGGTACCGGCTGACCTGCGCCGGGCCGCAGCCGACGTCGAGGACCGGGCCCGCCGGAAGTTCCGCCAGGGCGGCATCGAGGAACTCGGTGTCGGAGTCGGGCTCCCGCAGTTCCGCTCCGTACTTGACCGCGTAGTCGGCCGCCATCCCGTCGTACACGCGGAGAACCGCCTCGCGGTCATAGCCATCGTGATAGCGGCGGGCGGTCCCGGGGTCAGCGTCAGCCATGCTGACCTCCTGAGGTCCGGGACGGCCGGATTAGTGTAAGGCTCGGACCGCCGCCGGTCACGGATTGCCGTAGGCGGCCAGGAAGACGCTGACCGCGGCGTCCGCCAGCCGGTCGAGCTCGGGAGCCGTGAGCCCGTGGTCGGCCCCGAGGAACATCGCCTTGTCCAGCGGCAGGCCGAGGATGAGGAACGCGAAATGGCTGGCGGCGAGCAGCGGGTCGTCGACCCGGAGCCGTCCAGCGTCCGCGAGCACCGCGAACTGTGCCGCTAGCGCGCCCATGACGTGCTCGGGTACGAGCTTGTAGTACTCCCGGGCCAGGTCGGGGAAGCGGTCAGCCTCGCTGACCACTAGCCGGCGCAGCCGCAGCAGCGGCGGCTGCATGACGGTGGCCAGGTACCGGCGCGCCAGCGTCCGCAGCCCGGCTTCGAGATCGCGGGCCTCCGCCAGCACACCAGGCAGCAGCCGGACGAAGTCGTCGGCCCGGGCGGCAGCGCCCAGCACGATGTCGCTGAAGAGGCGCTGCTTGTCGGCGAAGTTCTTGTAGACCGTCTGCTTGGAAACCCCTGCGAGCGCGGCGATGTCATCCATGCTCGTGCCCTGGTACCCGCTGGCCAGGAAGAGCTTCGTCGCCGCATCCATGATCGCCTGGCGCTTGAGTGCGGACCGGCTATCCATCCCGTTGCCTCCTCGAGGCCGTTCTCAGCCTAGTACTGGACGGCTCAGTACCATCGTAGTACTGTACCGTCCAGTACCCAGCGGCGAAGGGGGCGGCGAAGAGGACTGCGGTACCGGGTACCTGCTCGCCGCTCGGAAGGGAGAGATCAGCCATGAAGTTCCGGGCCATCGTCGAGCTCTCGGGCAAGACGGCGACAGGCATCAGGGTGCCCGCCGAGGTCGTCGAGGGCCTCGGGCAGGGCCGGCGCCCGCCGGTGAGCGTGACGATCGGCGGCTACACCTACCGGAGCACGGTCGGCGTGATGAGCGGGCAGTTCATGCTGCCGCTCAGCGCGGAGAACCGGACCGCGGCGGCCGTCGCCCCCGGTGACGAGGTAGAGGTCGAGGTCGAACTCGACACGCGGTCCCGCGAGGTAAGCGTGCCGGCCGACTTCGCCAAGGCGCTCAGCACGGACGCCGCGGCGCGGCAGGCCTTCGACAAGCTGTCCAACAGCCACAAGCAGCGCTGGATACTGAGTATCACGTCGGCCAAGGCCGAGGAGACCAGGCAGCGGCGGATCAGCAAGGCCGTCGAGGCGCTCCGGGAGAAGTGAGCGAGCCGGCCGGAAGCGCCGGCGGGCTAGAATCAGCCGCATGCGAACTCGGCGCCGCGCCGCAGTCGCGGTCCTCGTCGCGCTCTGCGGTACCGCCATTGCCGGGGGGTCGGTCCTGACCTGGATCGGTGCCCGCGGGCTCAGGCCGAGCTCCGGGATCCGGCACACCGCGATCTCGGGAGTGCTGCACTGGACCTACCAGCCGACCGGCTTGTTCACGCACTCGTTCGCGATGGTGATCCTGGTCGCCGGCGCGCTGGTATTTGTCGGCGGCCTGTTCGCCTCGCGGCTGCTCGCTGCCCTGTTCTCGCTCGTCGCCCTCGCGGCGTCAGGAGCATGGATCGGGCTGAACGCGGCGCACTACAGCGCGGTGAACCTGCCCTATTCTGATCTGCGTCTCGGTGCCTGGCTGGCCGTGGGCGGCAGCCTGGTCGGCCTGCTCAGCTCATTCTTCATGCGCCATCGCGGGATGTGAGATCCAGTTCCGGCGATTCAGGGAGGCGGCTTTGGAAGACCGGCCACGGATGACAGTTAACGGCGTCGTGCTCGACTCGCCAGACGCCAGGGAACTGGCTGGCTTCTACCGTCGGCTGCTCGGCTGGCCGACCGGGGCGGACGAGAATGACTGGGTGACGCTCCGGTCGCCCGACGGCGGAGCTGGCCTGTCCTTCCAGACCGAAGACGCGTATGTCAGGCCTGCCTGGCCGGCCGGGCCCGGAGACCAGCAGATGATGGTGCATCTCGATATCAACGTCGATGACCTGGCCGCGGCCGGCGAGCACGCGCTCGCGGCCGGCGCGACGCTGGCGGACTTCCAGCCGCAGGAAGAGGTCCGGGTCTACCTCGACCCGGCCGGGCATCCGTTCTGCCTGTGGGTCTAGCCGAAAGCTGAGCGGGGGCGCTAACCACCACGACCATGCCTCCCGTGGTCAGGTGGCCACGGAATCAGCGGCTTGCCGATCTCCCAGTGATGGCCGAACGGGTCCTGTACCCGGCCGAGCAGCCAGCCATGCTCGCTCGCCGCCGGGTATACCTGGGTGGCTCCGGCGGCGACCGCGCGATCGATGGCGGCCTGCGGCTCATCGACGATCAGCAGCATCCGGGTCGTCGATCCGCCCACCGATTCGGGGCTGTAGTTGCCGTGCGTCGGCGACTCGTCGGCGACCCAGAACGCGGCGCCCTCGACCGACAGCTGCGCGACGACGCTCTGATTCTCCGGGGTGCCGCCGACCTGGTAGTCGATCTCGGCCCCAAAGGCCGCGCGGTAGAACTCCAGGGCCGCGAGGCCGCCGCGTACCGAAAGCTGCGGGAGGATGCTGACCAGCTGGCGGCCGAACCGCCTGCCCGTAACGGCCATCGCAAGACTCCTTCCGGCGGCCCGCGGCCAGCCTAGCGCTGTCGCCGTGGCCAGGATCCGGCCTTCGGCACGCGGTTGACGCCACGTGCCGGGCCGACCTAGGGTCGCGGTCTGTGAGCGACGAGCGGCAGGCCGGCCCGGGGCGGCACGGCGCGGCCCGCGTCCCCGGCAGCTACGGCACCGGACCTGGGGTGATCACGCCGGACGGCTGCGCGGTCGATTTCTACGCGATGCTGTCGCCCGATCGCGAGCCTGAGATCGTGCACGCGGCGGCCGGTCACCCGGCGGCCTCAATCCTCGAGCTGGGTTCGGGAACCGGCCGGGTGACCGGCGCGCTGACCGCGCTCGGCCACCGCGTGGTAGCCGTTGACGAGTCGCCGGAGATGCTGGCGCACATCACGACGGCCGAGACCGTGTGCGCCAGGATCGAGGACCTCGCGCTCGACGAGCGCTTCGACGTGGTGCTGCTCGCCTCGCACCTGATCAACGTCCCGGCCGAGCGGGTCAGGCAGGAACTGCTGCGCGCCTGCGCCAGGCACGTCTCCGCGGCGGGCTGCGTCATCATCGAGCAGCACCCGCCCGGCTGGTTCGCAGACGCCGAAGACACCGAGAGCGAGTCGGACGGGATCACGTTCCGGCTGCGCCGCATCTCGCGGCCCGCGCCCGACCTGCTGTCGGCAACGGTCGAGTATCAGGCCGGCGACCGGCTCTGGACGCAGCCGTTCACGGCGCTCAGGCTCAGCGAGGACCAGCTCAGGCAGACGCTCGCCGACGCCGGCCTGGCGTTCGACCGCTACCTGACCGACGACCGGTCCTGGCTCCGCGCAGTTCCCCTGGAACGGCGAGACCGCTAGGCGCGGGGCGTCCCGGCCAGTCAGGACCAGCGAACATGCACGCGATCGAGGAACAGGTCGAGCACGCTCCGGTCGCCATCGACGGCCAGGCTCGAAGCCGGCCGCCGGTTCCAGAGCGCCAGGTACAGATCGCCGGCCGGGCCCGCGACCACGCAGTCGGAACCGGTCTGATCCGAGCCCGGTGACGTCCTGACCCGCCCGGGCTCGATCCGCACCAGCCAGTCACCCGGCGTGTCCGTGCACCTGACCCTGAGCAGCCGGGCCGGGTCGCTCCGCAGCTGGCCGCCCGGCCGGGTGATGAAGCAGGTCAGCAGCTCGGCGATACCGTCAGTGGCGAACGGTGCGGGAAACGGCGTCACCGGCAGCCCGGCCGCGAGCTCGGCATCAACCCGGTGCACCGAGGTCTCGTGCGCCTGACGGCGCGCCCACATCGCCAGCGGCGACGGCGCGTCGAGAAACGTCCAGCAGGCCAGGTCAGGCTCGGCCTGCGAGAGGGTCGCGACCAGCCGGCCGACCCCGTCGCCGAACCAGCCGATCAGGTCGGCGTCCGCGGGCCAGGTCCCGACCACCTCGTCGAGAACGACGTTCCACGGCTGCGTGCGCGGGCCGGCCACGATGCCCGTCGCCCAGCGGTGCACCCCGCCCTGATGCCTGACCAGCTCCCGGACCACCCAGTCAGGGCAGGTCGGCACGGCCGCGTCCGGGCCTGCCGCGGCGGCCGCCTCAGCCAGGCGCTGTCCCGCACTGCTAATAACATCGATATGCTCGGCGATCTCCACGAGCGGACATTATGCCCGCCGCGCCGGGCAGGTCGGTGTCCTGTCCCTGCACAACGGAACCAGCCTGGCGGTGTTGGACGCGGCGCCGTCGGTCAGCTACCTGCTCGTGCACCGGGCCGACGGCAGTACCAACCGCGAGAACCTGGTGCGGGCCGGTCGCTCCAGGTTCTGCGTCGTCGCCTCGGCGAAGGGCAGCAAAGCGACCCGCTGGGCCGCGTACTCGGCGGACGGCGCCAGGCTCGCGTCCGGTTCCTTCACGGGTTCATGAGCCTTGCGGCGAGGGCACCGTGCTCGCCGCGTAGGGTTCTGCACCATGCGGAACGAAACGTTCGGGGCCCGGCTGCGCGGCCAGGAGACTCTGTACGGCGGCTGGGCCACGATCGGCGACGTGATCGCGGTCGGAGCGATGGCGGCGGCCGGCCTCGATTACGTGGTGATCGACCTCCAGCACGGCGGCGCGACCGAGCGCGACCTGCCGGCCCTGACGACGGCGATCGCCAGCGCGGGAGCCACGCCGGTGGCCAGGGTCAGGCACGCGCATCCGGCCGACATCGGCCGGGCGCTCGACCTCGGCTGCGCCGGGGTGATCGTTCCCAACGTGGAATCGGCCGAGCAGGCCAGGGCCGTGGTCGGCGCGTGCCGCTACCCGCCAGCGGGGTACCGCTCAGGCGGCGGCGTGCTGGCCGGCCGGGACGAGCCGTTCTGCGTGATCATGGTGGAATCCGGTGCGGCGATGGCCGACCTCGGTCAGACGCTCGCCCTGCCGGGCGTTGACGGCATCTACGTCGGGCCGAGGGACCTGTCGTACTCGCTGGGCTGCGAGCTCGACCCGGCCGACCCGGTGCTGCGGCCGGCCCTGGAGCAGATCTGGTCGGCGTGCCGGGCGGCCGGCAAGCCCGCCGGAGTGCACTCGGCCGACGGCGCGACCGCCCGCCTGTACCGGGAGAACGGCTGCCGGCTGGTCAACGTGGCCTCCGACGTGCTGGCCATCGCCAGGACCACGAGCGCCGAACTGGCGGCAGCACGTCAGTAACCACTACGGCGCCTGCCGGCCGCCTCCATAATGGTGCCCCTGTGAAGGCAGATGGCAGGGAGGCAGAGGATGCGCCGCGCGGTACGACTTGGTGGCATGAGGCTGGCGGTCGTCGCGGCATCCGCGGGTCTCGCCCTGACCGCGGCGGGCAGCGCCGGAGCCGCGACCACCGGCGACTGGTCTTCCTACCTCAACGGGCCGGCGCACACGTCGTACAACCCCGCTGAGACGACGATCACCCCGGCCAACGTCGCCAAGCTGGCCTCCAGATGGCGCTTCCTCGGCGTCTCGCCGACCAAGCCAGGCCAGCCCGGCCGGGGGTTCCTGTCCAGCCCGACCGTCGTCGGCGGTGTCGTCTATATCGGCGCGGACACCGGATGGTTCTACAAGCTCGACGCGGTGACCGGGCACATTCTGGCCAAGCGGTTCGTCGGGTACCAGCAGGCCACCACCTGCCCGCCGTCGCGCGGGTTCGTCGACACCGCGTCCGTCGACCGGGACGACACCGGCCAGCTCATGGTCTACGTCGGCGGACCTGACGGCTACCTGTACGCGCTCCGGGCGTCCAACCTGTCGGTCAAGTGGCGCTCGGTGATCGCCATTCCCTCCACGAAGGTCAACGACTACTTCGAGTGGTCCTCGCCCACGGTGGCGCGCGGCCGGGTCTACATCGGAGTGGCGTCGAACTGCGACCAGCCGCTGGTGCCGTCCAGCCTGATCAGCTACAGCCAGGACAATGGCAAGCGGCGATCGGTATTCCGCGCCCTGCCCGCCGGGATGACCGGCGCCGGGATCTGGTCTAGCGCCGCGGTCGACTCCGATGGCGACGTCTACGTCACCACGGGAAACTCAGGTAAGGGCCCGGTCGAGCCCGGGCACTCGGACTCGATCATCAAGCTCAGCGGGTACACCCTCAAGCCGATCAAGTCGTTCCAGGTGCCGCCGGCCCAGGCGGTCGCCGACGGCGACTTCGGCGCCTCGCCGACGGTCTTCGGGCCGTATGTCGGCGCCTGCAACAAGAACGGGATCTTCTACGCGCTCAACCGGTCGACCATGACGCTCGCCTGGTCGCGCCAGGTCGGTGCGGCCGCGCCGCGGCACGGAGTCAGCAACTGCTCGGCCGCGGCCAGCTACGACGGGACAACCCTGTATGTCGCCGGGCCGCGGCACCTGATCAACGGCACGGCGTACCCGGGATCGATCCAGGCCCTGAATCCGGGCACCGGCGCACTGCTGTGGCAGACCGGCCTGCCGAACGGCGTGATCGGCAGCCCGACCATCGACGGGGTCGGCGTCATCGCGGTCGGCACCTACGACTTCACCAAGACCCCGAACTCGGTCTACCTGGTCGACGCCTCGTCCGGCACCATCCTGCGGACCCTGACTACCGGCAGCGCGGACTTCGCCCAGAGCGTCTTCGCCGAGGGCCGGCTGTTCACTGCCAACGGCGACGGCCTGGTTTCCTGGGTCGCGGGCTAGCCGCACCGGCGCTGCCCGGCCTGGGATAGCGTGGGCGACTTTCTGGTGAGGTCAGGCTTCGGCGGCTAGTGTTGGCCCCGAGGGCAAGGCCTGGGTCATTCTTGTCTCCTGTTCGGGAGTTTTCCCCAGGTCACAGACTTGGAGGAACTCCGCATGGGACTCATGGACCGGGTCAAGCAGCAGGCGTCGACGCTTGCGCAGCAGGCCAATCAGGGAATGGCCAAGATCGACAACCTGCCGGCCCAGCGCCGGGCCGATCAGTTGCTGCGCGCGCTCGGGATCGCCGTCCTGGCCGAGCGCACCGGCCGGGCGACCGGCGATTCCGAAGCCCAGATCACGCAGATCCTGGCCGACCTGGCCCAGCATGAGGGCCAGTACAACGTCAACCTGGTCCAGCAGGCCGCGCAGGCCCAGGCCCAGCAGCAGCAGTGGCAGGCGCAGCAGGCGCAGATGCAGGGTCCCGGCGACTTCCTGACCAGCGCCCCGCCGGTCGACCCGAACGTGTCAGCGGCGCCGGTCGGCCAGGCGCCCGGGTACGGCGGCCAGCCCGGGTACGGCGGTCAGCCTGGCTACGGCGGCCAGCCCGGTTACGGCGGCCAGCCGGGGTACCAGCAGGGCGGGCAGCCGGGGTACCCGCAGGGCGGCCAGCAGGGCGGGCAGCCGGGATACCAGCCGGGTGGCCAGACCGGTTTCCCCGGTGCGGCGCCGACCTCGTTCCCGCAGCAGGGCGGTTTCCCCGGTGCGGCACCGGCCTCCCCGCAGCAGGGCGGTTTCCCCGGTGCACCGGCCTCCCCGCCGCCGGGCGCCCCGGCCGGCTTCCCGCCGGCCACGGCATTCCCCGAGGCGGCTCCGATAGCCACCCCCGAGTCAGCCGACGAAGCCGGCTCCGAGCAGGGGCAGTCCGGCTTCTTCCCGCCGGCGTCCGGGGTCTGATCCCTGGCGGCAGCGCGGGCTCAGTGGCAGGCGGCCTGCGCTGCCGTCTTCGGCTTGGCCTGCCAGACGCTCGGCTGTCCGCCCGGTAGCCCCGGCGTGCGGCCGGCGTGCGGCCGGCGCGTGACCGGCTGGTCAGCCTTGATCCGCGCGAACAGGGCGCTGGCCGCCGGTGCGTTCCACAGCACCGCGGACTCGCCGTTCGGTGCCTGGTAGTTGGTGCTGGCCAGCGGCACGGTGGTGAACGAGACGGCGCCCGGCCTGATGTACCTGAGCTGATCGGCCAGGCCGACTAGGTTGAACTGCTGGTCGACCCGGGTGGCCGAGGTGGCGGCGGCGAGGAAGCGCGAGAACTTGATCGGGTTGGTCAGCGTGCCCGAGCTGACCGCCTCGGACAGCACGGAAGAGAGCAGCTGCTGCTGGTCGGAGATCCTGGCCAGGTCGGACAGCGCGAAGGAATGCCGGTCCCTGGCGAACTGCAGGGCCCTGATCCCGCCGACGTGGTGCCGCCCGGCGGACATGTGCAGCCCGCTGTAGGGATCGTTCACCGCGTACGGCAGGCAGACGTCGACGCCGCCGAGCGAGTCAATGATCTTCACGAACCCGAGGAAGTTCACCTCGACGAAGTCGTTGATGGTCAGGCCCGTTGCCTGCTCTACAGTTCGGACCATCAAGGGCGGCCCGCCCAGGCCGATCGCGGCGTTGATCTTGTTCATCCCGAAGCCTGGAATACTGACCCAGGAGTCCCTGGGCAGGCTGATCACCGAGATGTGACGGTGATCGGCCGTCACGTGGACCACCATCAGCGTGTCGGAGTTATGGCCGGTAGCGTGCCCGACGTGCAGCACGCGCTGCTGGCGTTTGGTCAGGCCGGCCCTGATGTCGACGCCCGCCAGCAGGATGTTGAGCGGGCCGGCCGGCGCGGCCGCCGACGTGCCGGCGTTCACCCGGCCGAGGTGACTGCTGACGTAGCCGGCCAGCAGCCAGCCGCCGCCGGACGCCAGCAGCACGAGCAGCGACAGCGCGCTGGTGATCAGGGCCAGCGTCCGCTGCGTCCTGGCATGCCTGCTCGCCACGATGTGATCGGTGAGCTGCCTCCGCGCCGCCAGGGCGTGGGTACCGTCGGAGGGGTCAGTGCGATGCTGGCCAGTCCCGCTGCCCGCGGGCCCGCCGCCACGTGTCATCAACCCCCCAAAGACTCTCGCCCTGAAGAGGGTAACCTCACGCAGCGTAACTAGCCGTTATCTGCCGCCTGACTCGCCTGCGAGCGGCCATTTCGGTGCCGGCCGCTCGCTAGCGGGAGGGCTGGCTGGGCGGCTCAGGGTCGCGGGGCAGGCCGAGCATTCGCTCGGCAATGATGTTGAGCTGGATGTCAGTCGTTCCGCCGCCGATGGTCACGGCCCTTACCGCCAGGGTCTGCCTGGCCCAGTGGGCGCCGTTGGGCGCGCCGTTGCTGCCGACCGGCGAGCCGGCTCCGTCCGCGACCGCACCGCTAGCGCCGG
>JADGPC010000373.1 GCA_017882645.1 Streptosporangiales bacterium
ACGCGACTGCCGTTCCCAGGCCTGTCTGAGATCGAGCGGACCCGTCATTTCGGCGAGCTCGTGCTGCCCAATCTGATGATCAGCATGTCGGCCGACCATGTGGCCGCGTTCACCGTCTGGCCGCGGTCGGCCGGCCGTACCACCATCGTGTGCGATTTCCTCTTCCACCCCGACGAGCTGGCCAGGCCGGAATTCGATCCCGGCGACGCGGTGAGCTTCTGGGATCTGGTCAACCGGCAGGACTGGCTGATCTGCGAGCGCGTGCAGGACGGCATGACCTCGCGCCGGTTCACGGCCGGCTATCTGGCCCCGATGGAAGAGCCGAGCGCCGACGTCGGCCGGTACGTGGCCGCCCGCCTGGGCATCGACCGGAACGCCTAGGAGGCGAAGGAACCATGACCCAACGCAAGCGACCGCGACCGGCCGGCCAGGCCGGACCCGGCGGGGCGATCCCGCCCGGCCGGGCCGCTGCCCTCGACCGGCGCGGGTTCCTGCGGCTGACCGGTGCGGCTGGTGCGGTCGGCGCGGTGGGCGGGGCCGGGCCGCTGCTCGCCGCCTGCTCGGCGACGCCAGCCGGCACCGGCCCGGCCGGCCAGGCCGGCATCCGGATCAAGGAGCACGTGCCCGGGCCGCAGCCGGTATCCGGCGGCCGGCGCGGCGGCACGGTCAAAGTCGCCTGGGTCGATCCGCCTGACTCCTTCGATCCCGCGGTCGGCGAGAACCTGACCGCCTGGGACTGCCTGACCGAGCTCGTCTACTTCGGCTCGCTGATGGCCTACGACGGTCAGTTCGGCGGCCCGGTGCCGAACCTGGCCGCCAGCCCGCCGGTCGTCAGCCAGGACGGCAAGACGCTGACGTTCACGATCCGGCCCGACGTCAAGTTCCACAACGGCCGGAAGATCGTGGCCGCGGACTTCAAGTACGGGTGGGAACGCACGCTGGATCCCAAGACCCAGTCTTGGGGGGCCAGCTACCTGGCGTCGATCGTCGGCGCCAGCGCGGTCACCTCGGGCAAGGCCAAGCTGCTGGAAGGGGTCGAGGTCAAGGGCGACAGCACCCTGATCGTGCACCTGACCGCGCCCGACTTCACCATCCTCAACGCATTCACCCAGCCGATAGCCGCCCCGATGCCCAGGGAGGAAGTCGACCGGCTCGGGAAGGCATGGGGCCAGACGCCGGTCGGCTACGGGCCGTTCAAGATCACCTCGTACGACTCGGCCGCGCAGACGGCAGTGTTCGAGCGCAATCCCGACTACTTCTACGCCGGGCTCCCGTATCTCGACTCCGTCGAGTACCGCTGGGGAGTGGATCCGCAGATCGAGCTGCTGCAGCTGGAGCACGGCGACATCGACATCATCGGCGACGGCATACCGCCGTCCTCGGCCGGCCAGGTGCTGGCCAGCCCGACCCTCAAGTCCCTGGCCCACCCCAAGGCGTCCCCGGGCAACATCTACCTGACGATGTACCCGTCAGCCGTGCCCGCGTTCGCCAGCCAGGCGGTCCGGCAGGCGATGAACTGGGCGATCGACAAGGTCGCGCTGGGCAAGGTCACCTACGGCACCAGCACGCCGTGGGGCGCGCCGTTCCCCAGCCAGCTCTCCGACTTCACCAGGACCTTCCAGCCCTACGGCTACGATCCGCAGCGGGCCAGGCAGCTGCTGGCCCAGGCCGGCTACAAGAACGGCTTCTCGGTCACCCTCACCGTCGCCGCCGCGCCGCCGTTCACCGCCATCGCCCAGGTCGTGCAGCAGCAGCTCGCGGCCGTCGGCGTGCACGTCACGCTGAACCAGGTGGACTCGAACGCGCTCAGCAGCCTGGAGTACGCGGAGCAGCGCGGTAGCAAGAAGCTCCAGATGTCCACGGACATCTGGTACATGGTGCAGCCGACGGCGGCAGATGAGGTCGACGCCCTGTACACGACGAAGGCGTCAAGCAACTACTGCGGATACTCCAACCCGGTCGTCGACCGGCTGGCCAGGCAGGCCGCGGCGGAATTCGACCCGGTGGCACGCAACAAGCTCTACGCCTAGATCCAGCAGCTGGTCGGGGAGGACGCTCCGTTCATCTTCCTGGCCTCGACCGACTTCCTGGCTGGTGTCTCGCAGCGCGTCAACAACTACCAGTACCGCGCGGAGACCTACAGCTACTACGACCGGATGTGGGTGTAGCCGGAATGCCGGCGGTCGCCGCGCCCGGGCGCCGGGCGCCATGGACGCGCGTTCCGGCGGCCGGCCCTGGCCAGCGCCCCGCCCGCCGCCGCTGGCCGTGGCAGCTCATCGCCGGGGTAGCGGTGCTCGTGGTCTTCGCCGGGCTGGCCATCTGCGCGCCGCTGTTCGGTAACCCGGCGCAGCAGGACCTGGTGCACGGGCTCGGCCCGACCGGGCTCCCGGTCGGGCCGAGCCCGAGGTACCCGCTCGGGACCGACCTGCTCGGCCGCAGCGAGCTGGTCAGGCTGGTCTACGGGATCAGGGTGTCGCTGCTCGTGGCGCTCATCGCGAACGCGACCTCGATCGTGATCGGGACCACGGTCGGACTGCTGGCCGGGTACTTCCGCGGGCCGGTCGAGCAACTGCTGATGCGGTTCACCGACATCGGCCTGGCGCTGCCTTATACCCTCGCCGGGCTCGTCATCGCCGCCGTGCTGCCGGCCGGGATGACCAGGGTCATCGTGATCATCACGGTGCTGTTCTGGTC
>JADGPC010000374.1 GCA_017882645.1 Streptosporangiales bacterium
ACGACCGTGATCGCCATGATCTCCCGCCGGGCCAGCAGCTCGGCCGCGATGGTCAGCGCGCAGGCTGTCTTGCCCGCGCCTGGCGTCGCGACCAGCAGGAAGTCGCGGCGCGGCACGCGGAAGTAGGTGTCGTAGGCCTCGCGCTGCCAGCTTCGCAGGGGGACCAGGAGCTCGGGCCGCTCGGGGATCGCGTAACCGGCCGGGACAGGCCCGGCCCGCTCAGGCCCGGCCCGCTCAGGCCCGGCCCGCTTCGGCCCGATAGGCTCCGGCCCGGCCCGCTCCGGCACGAGGGCCAGTGCGGGCCCCGGCTGCTCACCCTCTGGTTCCTCGCCCCCGTCCGGGTCCTGCCCCGTACTGGCGGGAGTGCGGCTGCTCAAGGGGCGGTCGGGGGCGCGGGTGCTCACGAGGGCAAGAGGCTACCATCGGCCACCGACACCCTCCCGGCACCGCCGCGCCCGCCACGGCTCATCCACCCCGACGCCTCCACCATCACTCAGCCTCAGCCTCCGAACAACAGCGGTGGGCCACCGCCCGTGCTGTATCAACAGCGGCGGGCCATCGCTGTTGCTGGCCACGCAACGATGGCGACATCGCCTGGCGTTCGGGCTGCTGCCAGCGCTAGAGGCGGCCGGCGGCGGCCAGAAGTTCCCTGACGCGGTCGGCGGGCAGGCCACGGGAGTAGTTCCCGTCCCGGCCGGTAACGGTCGGCGCGGCGAGCATGCTGTTCAGGACCGCCTCCTCGGTGGCCTCGACGACGGCAGCGAAGAACGGGTCGAGCCCGCGCCCGGTAATCGGCAGCGCTCCGGAGGCGGGCGCAGCACGCGGCGCGCGCAGGCCGGTTGCCAGCGCGAGGAAGATCTCGCCGCTGCCGTGGTGCCCGGTCGACCCGGTCCTGGCCAGCCCCAGCCCCGCCCGCCTGGCCAGCCGGACGCACGCCGCCGAGTCCAGCGGGGCGTCGGTCACCGTGATCACGATGCACGAGCCGGCGGGTGGCGTAGCGGCGGCCGGCTCTTCCGCAGGCGGCAGCAGCCGGCCGGCTGGCACTCCGTCGATCGTCAGCCGTTCCTGCTCACCGAAGTTCGACATCACCAGCACGCCCACCGCGTGGCCCGACGGGGTCAGCCGCGAGGCGGAGCCGATGCCGCCCTTGAAGCCCAGGCAGCTCATCCCGGTCCCCGATCCCACCGCGCCCTCGGCCGGCGCCGGGCCGCCGATGCCCGCCCTGGCCGCCTCGAGCGCGGCCCGCACGTCAGCGGCGCTCACCTGCATCCGGCGCGCGTCGGACAGGAAGCTGTCGTCGCACTCGGCGACGACCGGGATGATGACGTCGTCGGCGCCGATCCCGGGTTCCTCTTCCATCAGCAGCTCGCAGGCCGCGTCGTAGACCCGGCCGAGCTGCATGGTCGAGGTCAGGAAGATCGGTGTCTCGACCAGCCCCCACTCGGCGGCGGCCAGGAAGCCGGTGCACTCGCCGGCCCCGTTCAGCACCGCCCCGCCGGCCGGCACCGGGCTGCGGAACAGGTTGCCGCCGATGTCGATCACCGTGACCCCGGTGCGCGCGACCCCGCGGCCCGCCGGCGGCGCCGGCTCGTCCCGCCAGACCGTGGCGTGCCCGACGCCCACGCCGGGGACATCCACTATTGAGGCGGTCTGTCCGCTTGGCAGAGTACCTATCCTTATGCCGAGATCGGCTACCCGTGTCACCCGAAGATCATCGCTGATCGGGTCCCCGCACGGCCGGCCGGCCCGCCTGGCCAGCCGGACGCAGGCCGCCGAGACGAACCCGAGGAGAACTGGCGATGACGACCCCTGGCCTCGCCGGGCTGCCCGTCGTATGGAGCGGGGACTGCCTGCGGCATGAGCCGGCCGGCGAGGTATGGCTCGGCGTCTGGGAGCAGGGCACCGAGGTGCCGGAGCGGGCGACGGTCCTGCTCTCGGCACTTACCGGGGCCGGGGCCACAGTGACGGACGCGCGGCCGCACGCCGACGACGCCCTCCTCGCGGTCCACGACGCCGAACTGGTCGAGCATCTCTCGGCGATCTGGGCCCAGTGGGAGGCCGGCGGCTATGTCAGCGAGTACGGGCGAACCAGGGTGGTCCCTTACGTGTTCCCCACGCCCGGCCTGCTCTGCGGGCTGCCGATGCGCTCGCCAGCCGCGACGCACGGTCGGGCCGGCAAGTTCTGCTACGACACCATGACCCTGGTCGGGCCGGGCAGCTGGGAGGCGATCAGGGCTGCCGCCGACGCCGCGCTGACCGCCGCTGACCTGGTCGCGGCGGGCACCCCGCTCGCCTACGCGCTGTGCCGTCCGCCCGGGCATCACGCCGGCCCGGCCGCCTACGGCGGATCGTGCTACCTCAATAACGCGGCCATCGCGGCTCAGGCGCTGCGCGGGTCGGGCGCCGGGCGGGTGGCGGTCATCGACATCGACGCGCATCACGGCAACGGCACGCAGGCGATCTTCTACGAGCGCGCCGACATCTACTACGGCAGCCTGCACGTCGATCCCGGAGCCGGCTGGTTCCCGCACTACGTGGGCTACTCCAGCGAGCGCGGCACCGGCGAGGGGACCGGCGCCAACCGGAACCTGCCGCTGGCACCGGGGACGGGTGACGACGCCTGGCTGGACGCCGTCGAGGTGCTGTGCGGCGACGTCCGGGAACGGGGCGCTGACGCTGTCGTCGTCTCGCTCGGAGTCGACGCGGCCGCCGCCGATCCGGAGAGCCCGCTCCAGGTCACTGCCGATGGCTACCGGCGGGCCGGCCAGCTCATCGGCGCGCTCGGGCCGGTAGTCGCAGTCCAGGAAGGCGGGTATGACCTGCCATCGCTGGGCGGCCTTGTCGCTGCCGCGCTCAGCGGCCTGCTGGACGGCCGGACGTGAACGCGCTGCTGGCGCTGGCCGCCTCGGTGCTGTGGGGATCCTCCGATTTCGGCGGCGGACTGATGTCGCGACGGCTGCACCCGTCGGCCGCCGTCCTGATCTCCCAGGCGATCGCGCTGCTCGGCCTGCTCGTGCTGCTGCCGTTTCTGCCGGTTCCCGGCGGCTGGTACCTGCTGATCGCCGCCGTCGCCGGCGTGGTCGCGACCCTGTCGCTGGCCAGCTTCTACCGGGCCATGGCCGATGCCCCGCTCTCGCTCGTCGCCCCGATCACCGCGGCCGGAACTGGCATCCCGGTTCTCGTCGGGCTGGCCCGCGGCGAGCACCTGAGCGTCCTGCAGGGCGCCGGGATCGGCGTCACCATCGTCGGGGTGATCCTGGCCTGCGGGCCGGAGTTCCGCGGCGGAATCCACGTCCGGCGTCGCCAGGCCGTGCTCTTCGCGGTGCTGTCGGCGGCCGGGTTCGGGGTCGCCTATACGCTGCTCGCCCTGGCGGCCGGGGACGGCAGCCTGTACGGGACGCTGCTGCTCCAGCGGGTCGGCGGGCTGGTCGTGCTCGCGCCGATCGTGCTGCGCGGCAGGATACTCGGCCAGGTCAGGCTCAGCGCCCGGCGGCTGGCCGCGCTGGCCGCGATCGGGATCTCCGACATCATCGCCAACGGCTCGTACGCGCTCGCCGCCAGCCGCGGCAACCTCGCGATCGCGGCCGTGCTCGCTTCGCTCTACCCGGTGGTGACGGCCCTGCTCGCGCGCGGCATCCTGGCCGAGCGGCTGCGGCCCGTGCAGTCCATGGGCGTTGTCGCCGCGCTCGGCGGCGTGATCATGCTGAGCTCCTAGCCCAGAAATCCAGCCCAAGAAAACCAGGCCAAGAAAACCAGCCGGGCGCGGAAAGGGGCCCGGACCGGGACCCGAGCTGCTAGAGCCAGTCCTTGCGCTTGAAGACGAAGTACAGGCAGGCCGAGGCGGCGACCATGATGACTGCCGCGGTACCCACCCCCCAGGGCTTGCCGAACCCGGCGTAGGGGACGTTCATGCCGTAGAAGCCGGTCACGAGGGTCGGCACGGCCACGATCGCCGCCCAGCTGGTCACCTTCTTGGTGATGATGTTCATCCGGTTCGCCTGGACCGTCAGGTGCGTCTCCAGGATCGTGGTGACCAGGTCGCGCAGCCCCTCTGTCCATTCGGTGGCTCGCAGCACGTGGTCGTAGACATCCTGGTAGTAGGGCATCATCGCGTCGTCGACGATGCCCAGGTCCCGCCGGAGCACCGCGTTGACGACCTCGCGCATGGGCAGCACGACCCGGCGCAGCAGGACCAGGCTCTTGCGCAGCTCGAAGCTGTGTCGCTGGACCGCGCCATGATCGCGGGTGTTGTCGGCGAAGACCTGGTCCTCCACTGACTCGATCAGCTCGTCCAGCGACTGCACGGTGGCGAAGTAGCCGTCCACGATGTTGTCGAGCAGGCCGTGCAGCAGGTAGCCGACGCCGTTCTTGGCCAGATCAGGACTGCCGTCCCAGTAGCTGACCACGGCCCCGATGTCCATGCCGTCGTCCTTGCGGACCGTGATCAGCGCGCGCTTGGTGATGAAAGCAGCGAGCTCGCTCGTCGCGAGCTCGCCAGTCTCCGCGTCCAGGTGCACCGCGTAAGCGGTCAGGAATAGGTGGCTCTGGTAACGGTCGAGCTTGGTCCGCTCGTGGTCGTGCACGGCGTCCTCGACGGCCAGCGGATGCAGGCCGAACTCCTCGCTCAGCACCGCGAGGTCGGCGCGGTCCGGATCGTGCAGGTCGAGCCAGACGACGGTCGAGTCCTCTTCCAGGTACTCGCTGATGTCGGCGACAGGAAAGCCCTCGGACACGAGCGTGCCGTCTCGGTACAGGCGGGTGCGGGCCTGGCACTTGGTCGGCGTGGACTCGCAGACGGCGGCGGCCGCTGCCGCGACCGGATCGGTTCCGCGGAAGGTCACCCGGCCTGCGGCACTCATCTCATCCACCTCGCTGCCGGATCAGGAACGACGATCCGCCAGCGTACCCCGTACCGGGAGTAACCGGCCCGATCGCGGCAACCGGACGGCCCTGGCCACGCGCCGGTCAGGCCAGGGCGCGGCGGCTGACCCGCCAGTAGCAGAACGTTGCGAGCACGGCCGCGAGCACCAGGAAGATCGCGGTCTCGTACCACTGGAACGTCCAGTACCGGCTGCCTGGCTGGTAGGTGACCGCGGCCCTGACGCCATTTCTGGCCAGGCAGGCCAGAAACGCCCCCGGGCCGCCGGTCTGCGTCGAGCAGCCGCCCGGAACGCGGCTGATCACCTGTCCAGCTGCGTTGGCAGCGTGGCTGGACAGGATCCAGCCATCGCCCTTGCTTCCCACGGCGAGGAACAGGCTATTGCCGGGACCATCGCCAAAGCCGCCTAGCGACACCTTGCCGAGCGCCAGGACCGCATGCACGGGCGCGATCAGGTGCGGCCGGATCCAGTTGGGCCAGGCGAGCTGGACGGCAGCGAAGGCCGCCAGGGTGACCGCCATCGCGGGTACCGTGCGCCGGACCAGCACCCCGGCGGTGACCCCCAGCGCGAAGGCGAAGGCGGCATAGCCCACCGGAACGATACCGCTTGCGGCAAAGGCAGCCGGCGTGAACCGGTTGACCGTGGTCGGTGACGCGCTTCCCGCGAGTACGACGGCCCTGTTGATGGGGGCGGCCCACCACGTCACCATCAGGCTCGCCACCGCGGCCGCGGCCATCGAGGCCAGGCCGATGAGTCCCAGCTTGACGCCGATCCAGCGGTAGCGGCTGACGCTCTGATTCCAGGCCAGCCGGAACGTCCCGGTCTCGATCTCCCTGGTAATCAGCGGCGCGCCCCAGAACATGCCGATGACGGCTGGCGCGAGAAGCACGATCGCGGCCGCGATGCCATGCAGCCGGTCGTAAGAGCCGGACCGGGCATGCATGAGGAAGCCGCTCGCCAGCGACTCGCAGTCGTGGTGAGCATGACAGGCGGGGATGCCGGTCGTGGTGTACAGGTGCGCCAGGCTGAGGCCGGAGACCAGCAGGACAGCCGCGAGTACGGCCAGCACGGCCGCGGCCGCGATCGCCTGCGGGCGGAACTGGCGCCAGGTCAGCCACATCATCGTCGTTCCTCCGCAGCGAAGAAGTTAGGCGTGCTCAAGTGAGCCGCCGGTGCCTGATCCACCA
This sequence comes from Streptosporangiales bacterium, assembly GCA_017882645.1. Taxonomy (GTDB): domain Bacteria; phylum Actinomycetota; class Actinomycetes; order Streptosporangiales; family Streptosporangiaceae; genus Chersky-822. The sequence goes on from JADGPC010000374.1 coordinate 6,068, forward strand.
GGCGCAGAAAGCGGCCAATGCGACCGCGAGCACCAGGAAGATCGCCGTCTCGTACAGCTGGAAGGACCAGAACCGGCTAGCGGGCTGGTACGCAATGACCTGGCGCAGGTGGAGCCGCGCGATGGATGCGTTACAGGCCTGCATGCCCTGGCTCAGGCAGGCATGGGTTGGCGGGCCGGTGAAGGGCTGTCCGTCGGGCTTGACGGCCTGGTTGGTGAGAATCCAGGCCCCCGGCTTGCTTGCGGTGTCCCCCACGATCATCTGATTGCCATTGCCGATCATGACCTCGTCGAGGCGGCCGATGCTGAACGGCGCGCTCTCGCGGACCGGGCTCATGAGGTGCGGGCGCACCCAGTTCGGCCACGCGATCTGGACGAGAGCGAAGCCGGCCAGCGTGACCGCCATGGCGGGGATAGTGCGGCGGATCAGCAGCCCGGCCGTGACGCCCAGCGTGAAGGCGAATGCCGCATACCCGATCGGCGCGACGCCCTGGGCACCGAACAGGGGCGGGGCGATCCTGGCGATGCTCAGCGAGTCTGAGCGGGCGGCCGAGGCAGCCTGGTACACCGGGCTCGCCCACCAGCTGGTCAATAGGGCGAGCAGCTCGGCGGTGACCATCGCGGCGAGGCCGATCAGGCCGAGCTTGACCACGACCCAGCGGCTGCGGCTGACGCTCTGGTTCCAGGCCAGCCGGAAGGTCCCGGCCTCGATCTCGCGGGCGATGAGCGGCGCGCCCCAGAACATGCCGATAATGGCCGGCGCCGCGTAGACGATGTAGATCCCGGCGTAGAAGACCTTCTCGCTGAGACCGCCCTTCACCTCGCTGATGAAGTTGCTCGCAAACGTTCCGCAGCTGCTGCCGTGACAGGTAGCCAGGCCGCTGGCGTTGTACAGGTGGGCCAGATTCAGCCCGGTCACCAGGAGCGCGACCGCGAGCACGGCCAGGAACGCGGCGGTAACGATCGTCTGGGCGCGGAACTGCCGCCAGGTCAGCCAGATCATCGCTGCGCCTCCATCGACGGGGTGGCGGTGCGTGCGGGCTGCGGGGCGGGCTGGCTCATGTACGCGAGCACGAGGTCCTCCAGGCCGATGTGGTCGGCGGCCCAGGCCGGGTCGGCGACGGGGCCGCTGGTGCGGACCAGCAGCGTGCTCTGCCGGTCGGTGTGGCTGGCTGAGATCACCTGCCAGTCGTCCGGCAGCGCGGCGGGGTCGCAGCGCGGCCCGGTGAGCTGCCAGTGGGTGGCGAGAAGCTGGTCGACCTCGCCGGCGAGCCGGACGCGCGAGGCGACGAGCACGATCAGGTAGTCGCAGGCCCGCTCGAGGTCGGAGACGAGATGGGAGGACATCACGACGCTGAGTTCCTGCTCCGCGGTCGCCTCCATCAGTACCTGGAGGAACTCACGGCGCGCCAGCGGATCCAGGCTCGCGATCGGCTCGTCGAGGATCAGCAGCTCCGGCCGCTTGGCGACGGCCAGCGTCAGGGCGAGCTGGGCGCGCTGGCCGCCGGACATCTTCCCCGCCTTTTGGGCCGGGTCCAGGCCCAGCTGGGTGATCCGGCGCTCGGCAAGCTCGTTGTCCCAGCCTGGGTTCATGTGCGCGCCCAGCTTGAGGTGGTCGGCGACGCTCAGCCCGCCGTAGGTCGGGGTGTCCTGGGCGACGAAGCCGACTCTGGCCAGCTGCTCGGAACTGCTGGCCGGCTGGCCGCCGAGGACCTCGATCTTTCCTGAGGTCGGCTGCAGCAGGCCCACGGCCAGGTTCAGCAGCGTTGTCTTCCCCGCTCCGTTGGGACCGACCAGCCCGGTGACGTGCCCGGACGGGATGCTCAGCGTGCAGTCGGTGAGCGCCTGCCGCCGCCCGTACCGCTTGCTGAGTCCCGATGACTCAAGAACAGCGGTCATATCAATCGCTCCTTAGCTGGCCCGCTGGGCCGGTGACCTGTGACGTACTGGCGGCCGGCGAGTCCGCGCCGTCGCCAGCCGTGCTGCCATTGCTCGAAGTGCTGTTCCTGAACGTGTTGACGAACAGGGCCTCGATGCTCTCGTCGTCGAGGCCCGACGTGCGCGCCTTGGCCAGCCAGCGCGTCAGGTCCTCGCGCAGCGGACCGTGCGCGGCGAGCGACCCGTCGGTGAGCGTCCGGGTCACGAACGTCCCGACGCCCGCCTTGGCGGCCACCAGTCCCTCGTACTCCAGCTCCCGGTAGGCCTTGAG
>JADGPC010000375.1 GCA_017882645.1 Streptosporangiales bacterium
CGGCCGGGCGGGTCGCCGTAGGTCACGGCGAGGATCTGCCTGCGGATGCCGGGCAGCTCGGTCGCCGTGATTCCGGGATGACGGGCGGCCCGCAGGGCCAGCCCCGGCAGGATCGCGCAACCGAGACCGGCGGCGACGAGCGACTGCGCGGCGACGTAGTCGTCCGTGGTCACGGCAATATCAGGGCTGAAACCCGCCGCCCGGCACAGCCGGCACAGGACATCCTGGCAGCGCTCGCACCCGGCGATCCAGCGATGGCTGGCATAGTCCGCCAGACCGCCGGCCGACGGCGCCGGCTTGCTGCCGTCCTTCCTGGGCCGGACGCCTGGGGCGCTGGGGGTGCGAGGCTCGCTGCGAGTGATCAGGTACACCGGTTCGTCGAGGAGCGGCTGGTACCGCAGGTCATCGGCGCTCGCCGCGGCGTCCGATCCGAAGGTCGGGGCGGCCGTCGGTCCCGCTGCGGGCGGCTCGGGCACGTGCGGACCAGGCCCGTGCGGGCCGTCCGCTCCGCTCGCGTCAGTGCCGTCGCCGCCGGGCGCGTCGGCCCCCTGCAGGTACCTGAAGACCAGTGCCACGTCGACCTCGCCGACCCTGAGCAGCCGCAGCGCTTCGGCCGGCTCGGCCTGAGCGAGCGAGATGTCGGCTCCGGCCTGCTCGGCGCGAAGCGCCGACCCGGCGGCCGCGGCCAGGGTGCCGAGCGCTGATCCGAAGGCGGCCAGCCTGATCTTCTGCTGCCTGAGACCGACATGCGCGGCCAGTTCCGCCTCGGCCGCGTCGAGCCGGCCAAGGATCTCCTCGGCGCGCTCGGCGAGCAGCTGGCCAGCCTCGGTAAGCCGGATTCCGCGGCCCGCGCGCTCCATCAGCTTCGCGCCGGTTTCCGACTCCAGCCTGGCCATATGGTGGCTGATGGACGGCTGCGCGTAATTCAGTGCCTGAGCTGCAGCCGTAACCGATCCGTGCCTGGCGATCGCGACGAGCACGCGCAGCCTGGTCGCATCCAGCATGCTCTCAACTATAGATCGGGCTGAATTCCGGCAGCAGAATCATCAACCCTGGCGGTCGTCGGAGCCGCCGCGCCCGCGGAGCAGGGGCCAGTGCGGCTCGCGCGGAGACTGCCCGGCGGCGCTCCGGCGCCGCCAGGCGATGCCAGAAAGCGCCTCGAGCACGACCCGGTTGGCCAGGTAGGCGGTGACCTCCGCGTGGTCGTACGGCGGCGCGACCTCGACGACATCAATCCCGGCCAGCGGAAGCTCCATCGCGATCCGGCGGACCGCGTCCAGCAGCTGCCTGCTCGACAGGCCGCCGGGTTCCGGCGTCCCGGTTCCCGGGGCCAGGCCGGGATCCACCACGTCCACGTCGACGGACAGGAAGACGCCGTCGCACTCGTCCAGCGCGATGGCGAATGCCTCGGTCAGGCACTCGTCGAGGCCGCGCCCGACGATCTCGGTCATCTCGTAGCTGCGCATGTGCTGATCGGCCATCCAGTCCAGCGTCTCGGGCTCTGGCCAGTAGCCGCGCAGGCCGATCTGCAGGAACCGGTCGCCGCGGACAGCCCCGGACTCGATCAGCCTGCGCATCGGGGTGCCATGTCCGTACAGCGAGCCGAACTGGGTGTTGCCGGTGTCGGCGTGGGCGTCGAAATGGATCATCGAGAGCCTGCCCCAGCCGACATGCCGGGCGACTCCGGTGGCGTCGGGAAACGCGACCGTGTGGTCGCCGCCGAGTATCACCGGGATCGCTCCGGCCGTCGCGGCGGCCTGAACGGCCTCTTCCAGCCGGCGCAGTGACAGCTCGGTGTCTCCCGACGGCATCTCGATGTCGCCAGCGTCGGCCACCCTGAGCTCGGCCAGCGGATCGACCCCCAGGGCCAGGTGCGGCCGGGAGCCGTCGTGCGGCAGGTAGTCGGTGAACCTGATGGCCTGCGGGCCGAATCTGGCGCCTGGCCGGTGCGAGGTTCCGCCGTCGAAGGGCGCGCCGATGATCATGATGTCCGTCCCCGCCCAGGATGGCGGGTCGGACAGGTCAGCGCTCGGCACGCCGAGGAAGGTCGAATCAGGGCCGTACAAGTTACCTATGCGCGTCATCGCAGTCCTCCCGGAGTCCGACCTTAGCGTTATGGTTCGGGCTGCCCGCGTGCTACCCGCGAGCGACCCGCAGCGGGTGGCGAGGCCAGCCGGCCAGATAGCCTGCTGTAGCGCTGTCGGACCACCGGAGGTAGGCGTCGCCATGGCGGGATCTCATCCCGAGGATCTGACGCGGGCCAGGACGGGCGACCTCGACGACCTGGCCGGCCTGGTACAGGTCATCGGCGCATCGCCCCGCCGTCACCTGCCGGTGCCGGGAACGCTCAACTTCCGCGATGCGGGCGGCTACCCCACTGCGGACGGCGGCGTCACGACATGGCGGCGGCTCTTCCGATCTGACGGGCTGCACCGGCTGGGCCAGGGAGCGGCCCGTCAGCTCGGCGCACTCGGCCTGCGGACCGTGCTTGACCTGAGGACCGGCGCCGAGACTCAGATCGCGCCGAGCCCGCTCGATGACCTCGCCGCTGGCGGCGCCCTCACCATGCATATCTCGCTGATCGGCGACGACCTCGATGCGCTGCCGGCCGACCTGGCCGAGATCTACGACTTCATCGTCGACCAGCGCGGAACCGCGATCGCAGCGGCCATCCGAGCGCTGGCCAGGACGGGTGGCCTCCCTGGCCTGGTGCACTGCACGGCCGGCAAGGACCGGACCGGCATCGTGGTGGCGTTCGCGCTCGCCGCGGTCGGCGTGCCCGACCAGATCATCGCCGCCGACTACGCGCTGAGCAGCCTGTATCTCGATCCGCAGCACACGCCGACGATCGGCCGGGTGCAGGAGGGCACCGGTCTCGGCGACCGGCTGACCGCCGCTCTGCTCGCCAGCCCGCCCGATCTGATGCTGCGGGTGCTTGCCAGGGCCAGGCGGCACGGGGCCGGCCAGCACGGGGCCGGCCAGCACGGGGCCAGCCAGCACGGGGGCAGCATCGCGGGCTACCTGGCCGGCCACGGAGTAACCTGCGCGGAGCTGACGGCGCTGCGGTCCGCGCTCGTGACGCAGGCGAGGAATTCTCTGAGGGCGGATGAGTCCGATGTCCCACGATGAGCTGGACCGGCGGATCCTGCACGCCCTGGTCCAGGACGGCCGGGCCAGCTACGCCGAGATTGGCGCCGTGGTCGGGCTGTCGGCCCCAGCGGTCAAGCGCCGGGTCGACCGGCTCAGGGCGGCGGGCGCCATTACCGGCTTCTCCGCCCGGCTCAGCCCAGGTGAGCTGGGCTGGACCACGGAGGCCTACGTCGAGCTCTTCTGCCGCGGCCGGACCTCGCCGACGGACATCGCCGTCGCGACGGGCAAGCATCCCGAGGTGGTCAGCGCGTGCACGGTCACCGGCGATGCCGATGCGCTGCTGCACATCAAGGCGGCCGACATGCGGCACTTCGAGCAGGTAGTCGAGCGGATCAGCGCGGAGCCCTTCGTGGTCAGGACCAGGAGCTCCATCGTGCTCTCCAGGCTCGTCGACCGGCCCGATGCGCTGCCCGAGCTCAGCTACTGAGCCAATCCGAGGAATCTATGCTGATCAGGCGCTTGCGCCGCAGTGGATCGGCTAAAGTCGGGGCATGTCCGAGCACGACGACCGGTATGCCCGTCATGATCTGCCGACCACGACCGGGGAATTCCGCGCTGCCCCGGATATCTCGGCGAGCACGGCAGAGTTCAAGGCGTTCGTGTCGAGCCAGGACCGCGGTCCCGCCGAGACTGAAACCGGCGGCGCCTGGCCCGAGCAGCCGTGGGCGGGTGAGGTGTCCGGCAGCGGCTCGAAGCGGCCGGTCGTCCTCGCGGTGGGAGCGATCGTGATCGTCGCGATCCTGCTCGGCCTCTTCCTCGCCGTCGGCTAGAAGCCGTCGCCGATCTCGCTCCATGCCGACCAGCCGCTGCCCGA
>JADGPC010000376.1 GCA_017882645.1 Streptosporangiales bacterium
GCAACGCAATAGATTCCAATACCACCTGGAACAACAACACATTTGTCGAGCTAGGCAGCTATTCGCAAGGCATCGCGTCCGGCAACAGCTTCACGGCGAACAGCGTCTCCGATGGCCCCGGCGGTCTCGGAAGCACGTTCCTGGTCACCAGGGGCTCGGCCGACCAGGACGGCCCGGTCTACAACACCACGGTCGCCGGCAACACCGTCAACCTGACCAAGCAGGGCGACCAGGGGGCGGTCAGCTACGCCTGGCAGCCAGGTGACGGCACGCTGCTCACGCTCACCGGCAACTACCTGAACCTGGGGAAGAACCAGGTGCTCTACGAGGACGGCGGCTACGTCGACGGCGGCGGCAACACCTTCATCGGGACCTGCAACCCGTCCTCCAACTGCCCGTAGCGGCCACCGGGCCAGCCGACCACCGGGCCAGCCGACCACCGGGCCAGCCCCACCCGGGATGACCACGGCGGGGGTCGAACCCTGCCGGGCAGCCGGCGAGAATACCGCCATGGACCTGCTGAACCTGCACCAGCGGCTGTACGAGCGCACCGACGGCCGGATCGGCCACCGGATGATCGGAGTCCCGTCACTGCTGCTGCGGACGACGGGGCGCAAGACCGGCCAGCCGCGCACGTCAGCCCTCGTGTACGCGCGAGACGGCCAGGACTACGTGCTGGTCGCCTCGAACGGCGGGTCCGACCGGCCGCCTGGTTGGCTGTTCAACATCGAGGCCAGGCCGGACGTGGAGATCCAGGTCGGCCGCGCGCGCTCCCCGGCCACGGCGCGGGTCGTCCAGGCCGCGGACCCGGACTACCCCAGATTGTGGAAGCTCGTCAACGAGCGGAACCACGGCCGTTATGACCGGTACCAGACGCAGACCACGCGCCCCATCCCGCTGGTCGCCGTCACCCCAGCCAGCTGAGCCCGGCCGCCCGTAGTCTCGATCACGGCGCGGATTCATCGCGGCACCGATGAGTTTTCGCTTGCGCCGTCGTTTCAACCTTCTGACAGCGCCGACACCAGTCGGGACAAGACCAAGGAGAATGTGGCGATGGACTTCAAGCTCGCGCTCGTAGTAATTCCCGTGTCCGACGTGGACAAGGTCAAGGCCTTCTATGCCGACAACGCCGGCTTCCGCCTCGATGTCGACCACCGGGCCGGCGAGGACTTCCGGGTCGTCCAGCTGACGCCACCGGGGTCGGCTTGCTCGATAAGCCTGATGCGGAACACCGACGCCGCGGGCTCCATCCAGGGCCTGCACCTGATGGTGTCGGACATCGAGGCAGCCAGAGCCGATCTGGCCAGCCGCGGCACGGAGGTCAGCGAGGTCTTCCATTTCGAGAACGGAGTCCAGACGCCGGGACCCGACCCGCAGCGGGCCAGCTACAACTCCTTCCTGTCCTTCAGCGACCCGGAAGGCAACGGCTGGATGGTCCAGGAGGTCACGCAGCCGACGCCGCGAGCGTGACGACGGCCAGGACGGCGGACCCGGAGTCCGGGTTCGCCGAGCTCGCCGGGCAGCACCGGCGCGAGCTACACCTGCACTGCTACCGGATGCTCGCCTCCTTTGACGAGGCCGAGGACGCCGTGCAGGAGACGCTGCTGCGGGCCTGGCAGGCCCGCGACACGTTCGACGCCCGTTCGGGTCCGGCGGGCTCGATGTTCCGGGCCTGGCTGTACCGGATCGCGACCAATATCTGCCTGGACCAGCTCAGGCGCCGGGCCAGGCACCCAACCGCGCCGACCTCGTTCGCCGAGGTCCCGTGGCTGCAGCCGTACCCGGACCGACTGCTCGACGAGATCGCCCCGGCGGCCGACCGGCCCGACGAGGTGGTGGTCGAGCGGGAGACGGTCGCGCTGGCCTTCATCGCCGCCCTGCAGGTGCTGCCGCCGCGCCAGCGGGCGGCCCTGATCAGCCGTGACGTGCTCGGCTGGTCGGCAAGCCAGACTGCGGTCCTGCTTCAGACCAGTGTCGCGGCGGCCAACAGCGCGCTCCAGCGGGCCCGGGTGACGATGGCCGGTCACTTGCCGCCGCGCCGGTCCGACTGGCCAGCCGCGCAGCCCAGCGCGCAGGAGCGGGCGCTGCTCGAGCAGTTCATCGACGCGCACGAGCGGGGTGACGTCGAGGCCGCGGCCGCCATCGCGGCCAGGGACATCAGGGTCACGATGCCGCCGTACCCGAGGTGCTTCGACGGAATCGACGGCATGCGGCCGCTGCTCGTGCGGGCCTTCGGACCTGACCGGGACGGGGACTGGCGGCTAGTGCCGACGAACGCCAACCGGATGCCGGCCGCCGCCAGCTACCTGCGCCGTCCCGGCGACCGCGAGTTCCGCTCGTTCAAGCTCGACGTGCTGCGGATCGAGGACGGGGCGATCGCCGAGATCACTACGTTCGGCTACTCGCGGTTCCCGCAGTTCGGCCTGCCGGCGATCCTGTGAGCCCCGGCCCGGATTAACCCGGTCCCCAGCCGGGCTCAGCTCTCCGCTACTGGCCGGCGATACCCGTCACGCTCTGGTCGGCCGGCACCTTGCCGGCTAGCGAGCCGTACCACGGCGCGCTGAAGTTGTTGACGCCGCCGTTGGACTTCAGCACCCAGTAGCCGCCCGTCGCGACATCGGTGGCCAGCGCCACGGCAGTCACGCGGGGCGGAAGCTGACCGAGCAGCGATCCGTGCGGGGTCGCACTGAACGCGTGCACGTCGCCGTCGGAAGTGAGCACGTAGTACCCGCCGCCAGCGCCTGCCGAGATCCCGGCGGCCTTAACCCCGGCCGGCAGCGAGCCGGCCAGCGAGCCGAGGGCCGGCGCATTGAAGCCGTCCACTCCCCCGTCCGACCGCAGCAGCCAGTAACCGCCCGTAGCCGGGTCGACAGCCAGGCCGACCGCGGCCACGCCGGCCGGGAGCGCGCCGAGATCCGACCCCGAACTGGTCGTGCCGAACGCGTGCACGTCACCGTCGGAGGTGAGCACGTAGTAGCCGCCGGCCGGGCCGGCCGCGATCGCGGTGACCCTGATCCCGGCAGGCAGCCGGCCAGCGAGCGAGCCGCTCCACAGGGCGTTGAAGTTCTGGACCCCGCCGTTGGACTTCAGCACCCAGTAGCCGCCCGTGGCGTGATCAGCCGCGATCGCGACCACCTTGGTCCCGGCGGGCAGCTTGCCTGCGAGCGTGCCGAACCCCGCGGCGCCGTACTGCCTGACGTCGCCGCCCGACAGCGTGAAGCGGTAACCGAGCATCGCGTCGAGCGTCACGAAGGAGTAGCCGCGTGCCTTCAGGCCGCTGATCACCGCTGGCAGCGCGTCCGCGTCGAGCGTCGAGTGGTCGGTCGGGTTCGAGCCGCAGTGCATCAGCACGATTTCACCGGGCTTGGCGTTCGCGAGCACCCGGTTCACCACCGTCTGCACCGTGATGCCGCCCGAGGTGCCTTCCCAGCCGAGGGTGTCGACAGTCCAGCCGACTGGCACGAAGCCGACCGAGTTCACGACCGAGATCGTGTGCGCGTTCCGGTCACCGTACGGGAAGCGGAACCACGGCCACGGGTCGGCGCCGGTCACCGAGGCGATCTCCTGCTCAGCATCGAGAACCTGGCTGCGCATCTGCGCGTCCGTGAGCTTGGTGAAGTACGGGTGCGTCATCGAGTGGTCGCCCACCCGCTCGCCCGCCGCGACGATCGCCCGTGCCTGGTTAGGAAAGGCCTTCGTAAAGGCGCCCGTGAGGAAGAACGTGGCGGGAACATGCTGGCTGGCCAGGGTCGCGAGGATGCTGCTCACGCCGTCGGCGTTGGCTCCGGCGTCGAAGGTGAGCGCCACGATCTTGCTGCTGGTCGTCACCGCGGTCCACTCGGTGGCGCCGAGCCCGGCCGGAACCGGCTTCGCCGTGCCAGCCGCGGCCCGGCCGGCCAGCCCGGCCGTCGCGGCCGCAGCGGCCGGGACCGCCAGCAGGCCGAAGCCCAGGCATGCCGACAGCGCCGCGACGAGGATCAGGATGATGGCGCGCGGAAGGCGGCCGTGCGGTCGCGCATGCGAACCAAATCCGCTGCTGGTATCCATGACGGCACTTCCCTCATGTTCTATCTTTTACAACTATTCCTCCGGGGCTAGTGTGACTAGTGGCATTGGTCCCGTGCGGCGGAGCCGATCGGCCCGCGCACCGGGCTGGTCCCGGCGCGGCATCGTTACTATTCGTAAAAGCTGCTGATTCTCCGAGCGTGCCGAGGGAGTGCCATGGTCGTGCCGCTGGCTGGCCGTGCCGTCGCGGCGGTGGTCGGCGGATTGCTCGTGATCGCGTCGGCCCGCAGCATGATCGCGACGATCATCGTGCCGCGGCCGGCCTCCAGCTGGCTGACCCGCTCAGTGGACTGGCTGGTGGACAGGGCGTTCCAGCTGGCGACTGCACCGGTCAAGAACTTCAAGCGGCGGGACCGGGTGCTGGCCGGTCAGGCGCCGGCGGTCCTGCTCGTCCAGCTGATCGCCTGGCTGGGCATCTTCTTCATCGGTTTCTCGCTGCTGCTCTGGCCGTTCCTGCACACGGGCATCACCACGGCGTTCACGACGGCTGGCCCGGCGCTGTGGTTCATCGGGAACTCCGATGTCAGCGGGGCGGGCGAGCGCACGATCCAGGACATCGCCTCGTTTACCGGACTCGTGACCATCACGCTCCAGATCGCCTACCTGCCGACGCTGTACTCGGCCTTCAACCGGCGGGAAACCGACATCGCGCTGCTGAACGCCAGGGCCGGAGTTCCGTCCTGGGGACCCGAGTTGCTGGCGCGCACTCACTACGCGCTTGGGTCGGGTTCGTCGACCGTCGATACGCTGCCCGACCTGTACGCCCAGTGGGAGCGGTTCGCGGCCGACATCACCGAGAGCCACACGACCTACCTGCCGCTGGTCAGGTTCCGGTCGCCGCGGGCCCTGTCATCCTGGGTGACCGCGCTGCTCTCGGTACTCGACTCGGCGGCGCTCTATCTGGCCCTCTCGCCTGAGCAGGCGCCTTCTGTCCCGGCCCGGCTGTGCCTGCGCAGCGGATTCGACTGCCTGAGCGAGATCGCCAGGGCCATGCGGCTCAAGGTCAACGAGGCGCCCGATCCGGATGCGGGCATCAGCCTGAACTACGCGGAATTCGAGGACGCTGTCGCCAGGATGCAGGAAGTCGCCTTCCGCATCGAGCGCGAGACGAAGGAGGCGTGGCCGGATTTCGTCGGCTGGAGGGTCAATTACGAGCAGGCCGCTTACGCGATTGCCTACGCGGTCGATGCCGTGCCTGCCCTCTGGTCTGGCCCGAGGCGGCGCCCGCACCCGCCGATCGCGCCGATCCGCCCGGCCACTGGCCGGATGCCGAAGGACAAGAAGAAACATCTCATCGGCTGACCGTCCGGCTTAGCCGTCCAGGGCGAACCGGTAGTAGCGCTCGGCGGAACGCCGGACCGCCGCGACGCCGTCAGCGCGGACCACCCGCTTCCACCAGGCGCCGTAGACGGCCTCGAAGCGCAGCGGCTCGATCAGCGATACCGCCCTGCGGATCGTCCTGGGCCGCTCGGGAATCAGGTTCGGGTAGCTGTACATGAAGCTCACCCATCGCCGGTCGGGCACCACCGTGAAGATGTCACCGGAGAACAGCGCGCCCCTCCCGTTCTCCCCGCCTGCCCAGTGCAGTACCTGGCCACCGTCGAAGTGCACGCCCGCGTTGATCAGGGTGAGCCCGTCGCCCAGGGAATGCGTGTCGCCCTCCCAGAACACGACCGATTCGTCGGGCCGGGCGATCCACTGCCGGTCAGCGGCATGGATGTAGACCGGGGCACCGAACGCGTGCGCCCATTCGATCATGGACCCGTAGAAATGCGGGTGGCTGATCGCGATCGCGCTGACGCCGCCCAGCGCGCTGACCGCGGCGATCAAGTCCTCGTCGAGGTAGGTAATCATGTCCCACAGGATGTTGCCCGCCGGGGTGCGGATGAGCAGGGCGCGCTGGCCGATCGCCGTAGCCGGGCTGGCGCCGATGCCGGTGACTCCCGGCCCTTCCTCCTCGATCGCGCCCCGGTGACCGGCCCGCTCGAGCTCGGCCAGGCTTGTCCACTGCTGCCCGTCCCAGCCCACGTACTGACGCTCGTCGAGGCAGATCGGGCAGTCCTCGCGCGAGGCTGAGTACTGCACTCCGCAGGTCGCGCAGATCGGCAGGTCCGGTCGCATCACCCAGACATACCCCGGGTCGCGGGCTCATTCTCCTCAGCCAGCTAAATGCGCAGATATCACCTCGGTAACGTAATGAAGTTTTTCACCATATAAAGCAACGCAGCATGTCTTCGGAGCGTCAGATGTTGGTGATCCCGGTTCACCAAGCGCGGTCTGCGGACCCGCACTGAGCAAGGAGACTGGATGAAATATTCGCGATGGACTCTGCGGTCGGCTGCTGCCGTCACCGCGGGGCTGGCGGTGGCCGCCGGGCTGCCCGCCGGGCTTGCCGCTGCGCAGAGCACCGCCAGCGGCCCGATGGTGAAGCTGGTGGTCGCTCAGAAGAACGTCAACGTGCCGCGATATGGCAAGCGCGTCTTCCTCGACGCCGGGGTCTACGTCACGGCCGTCGGATCACCGCTGCAGTTCGACGTTCAGCGCGCCAGCTACGCCAAGCCGATCACGATCACGCAGATCATCCGCGGTCCGGGCGGCCAGGTCACACGCCGGCCGCTGCCCGACTGGGCCGTGGCTAAGAACTGGAACGGACTGCACCGATTCTTCCGGATGACGGTCAAGAACCTGTCCGGCAAGATCGTGGCCTCGAACGTCGGCCCGTTCTGCCCGAACAACTACAACCCGCAGCGTTCCGGGCCGAGCAGTCCGCCCAGGTCGCCGTTCCCGCAGCAGTGCGCCTCCGATCCGTTCCAGATCAGCAACGCGTTGGGTATCCAGCGTGGCTGGGGGGTCGACATCGGCGGTATCGCCCCGAAGCTCAGGCTGGGCAAGTACGTCGTCACCGTCAACATCACCCGGACCTGGCAGCGGTTCCTGCACCTCACGCCGCGCGCTTCCACGGCCACCGTCAACATCAAGGTGGTCAAGCCAACTCAGTGCCAGTTCCCGTGCGCGGCTCGCCAGGTAAACAGGCGTCCGGTGTCGAGCAAGGTCCTGCCTGAGCTTCCCGCCAACATTCCCACCCTGAGCAACCCGCCCGCGTCCTCACTTCCCGACCTGCTGCCGCTGCCGTCATATGGCATCAGGGTCACGCGATTCCGGCTGTCTAAGACCAAGACCGTGGATGCGCTGACCTTCGGCGCGACCGTCTCGGTCGGCGGCACCTCGCGGCTCGACGTCCAGGGTTTCCGCTCCCACGGCTCCCCCGTGATGAAGGCGTACCAGTACTTCTGGAAGAACGGCCGGATCATCGGCCGCGCCCGCGCTGGCACGATGGGCTTTGACAGCAAGCCTGGTCACGACCACTGGCACTTCCAGCAGTTCGCCCAGTACCGCTTGCTCAACGCGAGCAAGTCGACCGTCATCAAGAGCCAGAAGGTCGGCTTCTGCATCGCGCCGACCGACGGAGTCAACCTGCTGCTGCCGCACGCGCTGTGGCAGCCCACCTTCACCGGCTTCGGCGGCGCATGCGGCTCGCCGAGCGCCCTGTGGGTGCAGGAGGAAATGCCGATCGGCTGGGGAGACACGTACTTCCAGTACCTGCCCGGTCAGTCGTTCAATCTCGGCCAGGTGCCGAACGGGACCTACTACATCGAGATCATCGCCAACCCGAACAAGGTGCTGCACGAGTCGAACTTCCGCAACAACGTCTCGCTGCGGAAGATCATTCTCGGCGGCACTGCCGGTCACCGGACCGTGAAGGTGCCGGCCGTGCACGGGATCGATCCCGAGCACTCGAAGGGCTAGTCCGCGATCCGGGGCCAGGACCCCGGGGCTGGACCGGGAGGCCGGCACACGTCGGCCTCCCGGTCAGCCAGCGGGACGGGTTTCCGCCGCCCGTAGATCGACCGCATGCTCACTCGCGGCGCGGCCGACGATCTCGGCCCGCTCGGCCTTCGTGCGGAACGTCACGCAGGTCCGATCGGCCCGGAAGAGGTCGTCTGAGAACTCGAACGGCACGCCGTCGGCCGTCCGCGAGGTGCGGGTAATCGCCAGCAGCGGGGCCCGGTCGGCGACGCCGAGCAGGGCCGCCTCGTCCGGGCTCGCCTCGACCACCTCCAGATGCTCGATTACGTCCTGCGGCGTCATCGCGTACTGCCGCTCAAGCAGGTCGTAGATCGATCCGCCCAGCGGCAGCTCGAGCAGGCCGGGCACCAGGTCGGCCGGCAGCCGGACGCGCTCGAGCGAGATGGGCACCGCGTCGGCCAGCCTGATCCTGACGATGTCCACGACCAGGGTCCCGGCGGGGACATCGAGGTGAGCCGCCGTCAGGTCATCCGCGCCGGTCATCGTGGCCGACAGCACCTGAGTGCCCGCCACGAAGCCCTGGCGCCGCAGGTACTCGGGCAGGCCCACGATCACCGACAGGTCGCGGTCGACCTTCGAGTGCGCCACGAAGGTCCCGCCGGCCCGGCCGGGTACCCGGCGAACCACGCCGGCCTGGGCGAGGACGGCCAGCACCTGTCGGAGCGTCGAGCGGCTCACCGACAGCGTCGCGGCGAGCTCGCGCTCGGTACCGAGCTTGTCGCCCGGCCGGAGTGCGCCCGAGGAGATCATGTCGAGCAGCCGGTGCCGCGCCTCGTCGACCAGCCGGAGATCAGACGGCCCGGTCTCCGGGTGCGGGCTCACCCCATCGCCTGCAGCGATTCCGGCACGGTCTGGCCGCCGTCGACCACGATCGTCTGGGCCGTGATGTAACCGGCCTCGTCGGAGGCGAGGAACAGCGCCGCGTTCGCGATATCGGCGACGCTTCCCAGCCGGCCGAGCGGAATCGACGCCTCCATGCTGGCCAGGTAGTCCGGGCCGAGCTCGTCGAGGCCCTCGGTGATGATGTTGCCCGGCATCACGGCATTGACGGTGATGCCTGACTTCGCGAACTCGAGGGCCGCGGACCGCATGAAGCCAAGCTGGCCCGCCTTGCTCGCGCCGTAGTGCGACCAGCCCGCGAAGCCCGTGATCGGCCCGGTGATCGACGAGGTGAGGACGATCCGGCCGCGCCCGGACTCCTTCAGCGCGGGCAGCGCGGCCTGCACGGTGAAGAACGTGCCCTTCAGGTTCGTGCCGAGCACCTCGTCAAGCTCGGCCGGGGTCATCTCGGCCAGCGGCGCCGCCGGGAAGATTCCGGCGTTGCAGCACACCACGTCCAGGCCGCCGTGCTTGCTGACCGTCGCCGCCACCATGGCCAGGCAGCTCGCGTGGTCGCTGACGTCGCCGCGCACGTAGCTGACCTGGCCGCCGGCCGGGATCATGCTGGCCGCCGCGGCGGTCAGCTGGTCAGCCGCCTGCTCGCCGCTGGCCGCGTCCCGCCCGGTGATCATCACCTGCGCACCGGCGTTCGCGAATCCGGCCGCGATCCCCTTGCCGATCCCCTTGGTGCCGCCGGTCACCAGCACGGACCGGCCCCTGATCGAATCGAACATCTCAGACTCCCTGACGAAGGTTTGGACAGTTAGCTGGGCCCGAGCAGGTAGCGCTCGGCGATCTCGCAGCAGCCGCCGGTGAACTCGGCGCCCAGTTCCAGCGCGGCGTCGGCGAACCGGTGCGAGCCGACCCAGGCGACGAGCTGGAGCCGGCGCAGCAGCACGAACGTTCCGATCTCGGCCACGTCCAGCTCGGCGAGCGGCAGGATCCTGGAGTAGCCGCGCACCCACGCGTTGCACAGCTCGGGGACCCGCGGGTCATGCTCCATGAAGCTGACCGCGGTCGCGAGATCGAACAGGAACCAGCCGAAACCGCAGTCGTCGAAGTCAATGACCTGGATGTCATCACCATCCACGAGCAGGTTGGCCAGCCGGACGTCGGCATGGATCAGGCCGAACCTCTCCGGGCCCCGGCCGTACCTGGCGAGCCGGTGCCGCATCAAGGCGGCCGCCCGGGTCAGGGTGGCCAGCTCTTCCCGCCCGACGCCGATGCCGTCCTGCCACCGGCCCCACCTCGGCGTGTCCCCGACGCAGCAGTCGAAGTCCCAGTCGAACCTGACGAAGCCGGCCGGACGCCGCCAGGCGCGCGAGTGCCGGTGCATGCGGGCGCAGATCTCGCCGAGCACCTCGAACTTCTCGGGCAGCTTGTCTTCCGGCGGCTCGGTTCCCGCCAGCCACTCGAACAGGACGGTCTGCCTGGTCAGCTCGCCCACGGTGACGTCAACGACCCTCCGCCCGTCGGCGGAGGGGTAGACGGCGGGGGTCAGCAGGCCCTCGTCGTGGCGCAGGGCCTGGAGCCAGGCCAGCTCGGACGCCACCGCGCCGGGCGGGTGATAGCCGGTCCGGTGCACCCGCAGCACCGCCGTCCGGCTCGCGGCCGGATCGTCGATCCGGTAGGTGGCGTTCTCGGACAGGCTGAGCAGCGCGATGTGAGCATCGGCCGGGAACCCGAACGGCTCCAGCGCCGCCCTGGCGAACGGGTCGTAACCGCGGAGCACCGCCTCCTGCGAATTGCCTGCCTCGCTCAATGGGGCCGGCCTTCGATGCTGGCCAGCAGGCGCTCGATCTCGCTGGCGGCAGTGCTGACGCCGGCCGTGGTGCCCGCGATGTAGAGCCGGCCGGACGCGCCGATCATCGTGACATCGACCAGGGTGTTCTCCGGCGCCGCCAGCTCGGCCTCGTTCACCGCCACGGCCGCGAAGAGCGCGGGGGTCATCTCGCAGACCAGCAGTGACTGGCCGGGCAGCAGCATCGACGCCTGGCGCGACCGGTTGATGATCACCGCCTGCTGGTCGGTGACATCCTCGATGATGTCGCTGTACGCGAGGGACGGCCGGAGCTGATCGGACGCGCTGCGGCCGATCCCGGACAAGATGGCCTGACCCGCACGCTGCACGGCCGCCGCGCTCGGCGAGTGAATCTCGAGCACGCCGAACTGCCGTTCCACGAACAGGATGCCCGGCTCGACCGACGGCTCGGCCCGCAGCGCCAGGTCGGTGACCCGCTCGATCGCCAGCCCGGGCGCGACCTCGACAATCAGGGCGTGGTCGCCCTCGGCCGCCGGGTACCCGCGTGCCCTGGTGGGCGTGCCGAGGTAGGCGGCGAACTGCCGGCGCAGCCCCGCGATCGGCAGGTAGACCCGCAGCTCGGTCCGGGTCCTGACCGCGGCCGTCACGGCTGCCTGCCGATGCCGCAACCGCCAGCGGTCACTCCGAGACCACGAAGTGCTTGCCAAGGTCGCCATGCGGGCGCGGGATCACGTGCACGGAGACCAGCTCGCCGACGCTGGACGCGGTCTCCGCGCCCGCTTCGGTAGCGGCCTTCACCGCGCCGACATCGCCGTTGATGATGACGGCGACCAGGCCGTCGCCTACCTCCTGGCGGCCGACGATCACCACGTTCGCCGCCTTGACCATGGCGTCCGCGGCCGCGAGCGCCGCCACGTATCCCTTGGTCTCGATCATTCCCAGCGCGTTCTGTGCCATGAAAAGCTTCCTTTCTACCGATATTTAACGGGACGCACGAGCCGGTCCCGGCACTTTCCCTGGCCTGGTGCCGGACGCTGTCTTCTTCTTCATCTCGCCCGCTGGCGGCGCTGCGGAGGCCGGCTCGTCGATGGAGCCGATGATCAGTGCGTCCACGGGCGGCCGGTCAGGCAGCCAGCCCGAGGCGACCGACCCCTGCGCGACGAGGACGCGCTCGCCCGGCCCGCTGCCCAGCACGTCGAACGCGACCAGGCGATCTCCCGAGCCGGTGACCTCGACCTCGAGGAAGGCGCCGTTCGGCAGGCCGTCGATCCGCTTGGTCGACCAGACGTTGCCGACGACAATTCCTTGCAGCATCACCGCTCCTTTTCGATCGGGACGCCGAGCGCCCGCGCCTTGTCCCTGGCCAGCGGCGTCATCACCGCGCGCGATCCGAGCACCAGCCGGGCGCCGGCCCTGGCGGCCGCGGCGACGGCCCGCTCGGTGACCGCGCCCTTGTCGATCCGGTGCGCGGGCCGGCTCGCTGCCCCGGCCGGCTGATCCGGGAGCCGGAACCTGATCCGCCCGGCGATCAGGTCACGCCGGAGCCTGGGGTTGTCCGCGATCTTGAGCACGCGCAGCGCGAAGTCCCGCAGGTCGTCGTCAGTCTCGATCCGGACCACCCACGAGTCCGCGCCGGACGGAGCCCCGGACCCGTTGGCCCCAGCCGGGCGAGCAGCGTCGTCAGCGGCCGGCCGGGCCGTCACGGCATGCCCGCCGGGAACGCCAGACGGCACGCGGCCGGCCGCGAGCCCTGTCGCGGCGGCGCCGCGCGGCTGGCGAGCCGGCGGCCGGCCTTCCGCCGTCGGATGGATGTGCCATTCATCCACCATTTCCGGGATGGATGGCACATCCATTGGCGGCGACGACTGCCCGGGCGGCCGCGACGACTGTCCCGGCCGCAGCCCGGGGAGAACCTCGGCCAGGATCTCGGCGACCAGGCCGCGCAGCTCTGCTGCGACCGCCGGATCAAGCGAGTACTGGCTCATGAGATCACGCCGGCTCGCCGAGGAGGGCGGTGACGACCTCGCTGGCCTGCCGGACGTCGTCTTCCCGGCCGGACAGGTAGACCCGTCCCGTGGCGCCGATCATCCGGTAGTCGACCAGCTTGATCTGAGCTGCCTTCTCGGCCTCGTTGGTCGCGAGAATCGCGTACGAGGCCGGCTGGAGCTCGAGCACGAACAGCGACTCGCCCGGCAGCACCATCGAGCCGAGCTTGTTCCTGTTCACCAGGAAGGCGTGCTGGGCGTCCACGCTGGTGATGATCCGTGACGCCAGGACCTGGGGCGCGGTCGCCGAAGTGGCATCGACGCCGAGCGCGGCCAGCACGGCGCTGCTCGCCGCCTGCACCGCCGCGGTTCCGCCGTGCAGCAGCAGGTAGCCGAACTGGCGCTCGACGACCAGGATGCCCGCCTGGACGTCGGCCTCCTTGAGGGCGACGTCGGTCAGCGGCTCGATGTCCAGGCCCGGCGCGATCTCGATGACCTGCGCCGCGACGTTAAGCCGAGGCAGCCGGCCGCGGATCCAGGTACCCAGGTAGCACATCGTCTGCGGCTGAAGCTGATCAAGGAAGATAAAAGAACGCAGCTCGGCCATGGTCAGTCCCCGACCAAAGTTCTGAGCTCGTCGATGATCATCGCGCGCAGCGCGTCCCTGACCGAGTCCGGCAGTGCCGTCCCGGAGCTCGCCATCCCGGCACCAGCCAGCCCGGCACCAGCCAGCCCGGTGCCCGGCGCGCTGCCGCCGCCCGGCTGCCCGGCCGGCCGCACTCCCCCGCCGCCCAGCGCACTACCCTCGCCCCGCTGCCCGGCCGGCCGTACTCCCTCGCCTCCTGGCAGGTTGGAGGCGACCGGGTAGGCCGGCACCCGGCCGGCTGGCGCGTGCCAGGGGCTGATCCCGGCGAAATCGCCGAACGCCACGCCGGGATCGGCGTTGTACGCGATCCGGGTCCAGTTCACCAGGTGCCGGGGTTCCAGGTTCTCGCCGATCGAGCTGCGGCCGACGAAACCGGTGCCCAGCGTCATCGAGAGGGCCAGGCTGGTCTCCAGCCCCGAGCTGCCCGTGCTGTTGCCGACGTTGACCGCGACGCGCAGCACGGGCACTCGCGCGCCGAAGTTCATGATCGTCGCCGGGTCCTCGCTGTGGATGGCCGCCGAGTGACCAGCGCCGCCGATCCGCACGACCGCGCGGGCCGCCTCGATGCCGGCCGCAGCCGTCGGTACCGTGGCCACGCCGAGCACCGGGCACAGCTTCTCCCGGCAGAACGGTTCCTCGGGCACCACGAGATCGACCGGGGCGAGCAGCAGCCTCGTCCGCGGCGGCACTCTGATCCCGGCCTGGCTGGCGATCCAGGACGCGTCCTTGCCGATCGCGTCGCCGTTGAGCAGTCCATCGGGGAACAGGTAGGCGCGCAGCTTGTCCCGGCCGGTCTCGTCGAGCAGCACGGCGCGCTGCCGCTGCAGCTGAGTCAGCAGCGCCTCCCGCACGCTGTCCTGCACGACCAGGACCGACTCGTTGGTGCACAGCACCGAGTTGTCGAACGCCTTGCTGTCGGCGATGCGGCGGGCGGCGGCGGCGATGTCGGCCGTGGCATCCACCAGCACCGGCACGTTGCCCGGCCCGACGCCGAGCGCCGGATTGCCTGACCGGTAGGCGGCCCGCACCATCGCGGTGCCGCCGGTCGCCACGATCACGTCGGTCACCGGATCCGACATCAGCGTCTCGACCAGGCGCACGGTCGGTTCCCGCACCACCTGGATGACTCCGTCCGGGGCACCGGCCGCGGTCGCCGCTTCGGCCAGCAGGTCGGCCGCCTCGACGCAGCAGCCCTTCGCCATCGGATGCGGGCTGACGACGACCGCGTTCCTGGTCAGCATGGACAGGATGACCTTGAAGAAGACGCTGGCGACCGGGTTCGTGGACGGGATGAGCGCGACCACCACGCCGGCTGGCCGGGGCAGCGCCACGATCTTGGCGTCGGGATCGATCCTCGGGCTGACCAGGTCCTCACCTGCGTACCGCTCGAACAGCCCGAGCGAGCAGGCCTCGTTCTTGATGACCTTGTGCTCGGCCACTCCGAAGCCGGTCTCCTTGACCGCCCATTCGGCAAATCGCCTGGACTCGGCGTGCGCGGCCGTGGCGACTGCCTCGGCGA
>JADGPC010000056.1 GCA_017882645.1 Streptosporangiales bacterium
CCTGCCCACGAACGCCGGCCCCGGGCCGACCCTGCAGCGAAGCCGGCTGGTGGCTGCCGCCGGCCGATTCGGCACCCGCGCCGCCATCGGCCCGGCCGTGATCACGCCCGACGGCTCCAGTATTTATTTCGCTACCAATCCTGCCGGGTCCGTGCCTGCCAGACACTGGCAGTTGCGGGCGGTCAGCCTGCCATCCGGGCGCATCCGGGTCGTCGGACGTTATGCGGGAGTCGCCGGCGACCTCGCCGCCGACCCGTCGGTGACCCGCGTGCTCGTCGTGGTCAGGTCATCTCACCGGCCGGCGTGCGTGACGTGCCTAGGCGTCGCGCCGCAGGAAGACGACCAGCCCGCCGATGACCGCGACGGCCGCGTAGGCGGAGAACACCGCGAACCCGATCCAGGGCGAGAAGGGGTTCAGGCCGTTGGCCTGGTGCTCCCAGATGGCGGAGCCCGCGTTGAAGGGGATCCACTTGTCGATGTCGGCCTGGCCGAACCAGCCGCTCGGCGGACCGGGCAGGAACTGGCTGAGGATCCACAGCACGAACATGAGGCCGATCCCGGTCGCGATCGCCCCTGCCGTGTGCCTGAGCACCGCGCCGATGCCGTACGACAGCAGCCCGCAGGCCGCGAGGAACAGGCCGCCGCCGATCACCGTGCGCAGCACCTCCGGCTGCCCGAGCGTGGTGCTGACGTGCTGGCTGGACAGGATCGCCTGACCGACGAAGAAGGCCAGGAAGCTGGTGACCAGTCCGGTGACCAGCGCGACTGCACCGAAGACGACGCCCTTGGCCGCGTACACGGTTCCACGGCGCGGCATCGCGGTCAGCGACGTCCTGATCATCCCGGTCGAGTACTCCGAGGTGATCGTCAGCGCGCCGAGCACGATGATGATCAGCTGCCCGATGAGCAGCCCGAACAGGCTGATGCTCGCGGCCGAGCGGTGGATCTCGGCGGCGACGGCTGCCGCCACGCCCGGCGGCACGTGCGCGCCGCGGAAGTTCCGGCCGGAATCGAGGTGGGTGAGCCGCTGGGTCTGGCCCCAGCTGAACAGCGCGCCGATGCCGACGCAGGCCAGCACGAGCGCCAGCAGCGTCCAGTAGGTCGAGCGCACCGACCGGATCTTAGTGAACTCCGAGCGCACGGTGCCCAGGAATCCCGCCCGGCCAGCAGGCTGCCGGGCCAGCTTCCCGCCGACCAGCGCTTCGTGAGTAGCTGTCGTCGCCATCTCAGGCCACCTCTCCCGCGTGGGCGCTCTCGCGCCCTGCGCCAGCTGGCAGGCCGGCATGGAACTCGACGCTGGACGCGGTCAGCTCCATGAAGGCCTGCTCGAGCGAGGCGTGCGCGGCGGCGAGCTCGTGCAGCCGGATCCCGTTCTCGAACGCCAGGTCGCCGACCTGCGCAGCGGTCAGGCCGAGCAGTACGAGAGCGCCTCCGGCGTCGTCGCGCACGGTGGCTCCGGCCGCCGAGGCGAGCGCCACAAGCTCCTCGCGCTGCGGCGTCCTGACCCTGACCGACTGCTGCGAATTGGCCGCGATGAACTCAGACGTCGTGCAGTCCGAGATCAGCTTGCCGCGGCCGATGACGATCAGGTGGTCGGCCGTGTTCTCCATCTCCGACATCAGGTGGCTGGAGACGAACACCGTGCGGCCCTCGGAGGCGAGCGCCTTCATCAGGTTGCGGATCCACAGGATGCCTTCCGGGTCGAGCCCGTTGACCGGCTCGTCAAACATCAGGATCTTCGGGTCGCCGAGCAGCGCGGCGGCGATGCCCAGCCGCTGCCCCATGCCGAGCGAGAAACCCTTCGAGCGCTTCCGCGCGACCTCGCTCAGGCCCACGAGTTCCAGGACCTCGCCGATCCGCCGATTCGGCAGGTTGTTGGTCTGGGCGACGCACAGCAGATGGTTGTACGCTGACCGCCCGCCGTGCACGGCCTTGGCGTCGAGCAGCGCTCCCACCTCGCGCATCGGCCAGGCCAGCTGGCCGAACGGCTTGCCGTCCACGGTGACGGTTCCGCTGGTCGGCCGGTCGAGGCCGAGGATCAGCCGCATCGTGGTGGTCTTGCCCGCGCCATTCGGTCCGAGAAAGCCGGTGATCCTGCCCGGCGCGACGGTGAACGACAAGTTGTCAACGGCGAGCGTGTCGCCGTATCGCTTAGTGAGGCCTCGTGCCTCGATCATGTCCCGATCCTTCCTGCCGACCATGACGGTAGGCCCGGCCAGCACGATGACGTGAGTCCCCTTGTCCGCGCGCGCCGCGCCAGCCGGGCGCCGGGAACCCGGTGACCAGTCTGGCCCTGTACCGGACTGGCCGCGTCGCCCTCAGGTCTGACTTTCCGTCAGCCCCGAGGCTGACTTCCGGCCCGTGTCGCCGTATTGCTTGCTGAGGCTCCGCGCCTCAATTATGGGTCAGCCCTCCTTGTCGGCCAGACGCACTGTTGGCCGGCCTGGCCAGTCTGGCCTCGGGAGGTACCGGTGCGCGTCGGCCAGCGAGCGGATTACGATCCGACCGCGGGCTGAGTTTCGCGACGCCTTGCCCTCCGCCCCAGGGATTGACGCGGCGTCAGGGCCAGCGCCCGGCGGACCAGAAACCGGCTAGGCGGCTGAGAGCCGCCATTACCTGGCCGGCCGACCCAGCGCCTTGAGCGCGGGCTCGACCTGGTCGGGGGTCACCTGCTCGCCCGACCAGGCCGCCGCGCACAGGGCGCGCAGCCCGTCGATCCACGCACCGTGCCCGTCCAGCTCGACTGGTCCCCGGCCGTCCGGCCGGCGCGCCTCCCAGCCGCCGCACCGGAACCCGCCAGGCCCGTTGCTGGCAGCACCGTCGCCGGTGCCAACGTCGCGGCCGCCCCGCGGGCCGACCGCCGGCTGCGGCTCGAGCAGGCCGCCGAGGTCGGCAGCGATGTAGGTGGGCCGCCGGCTGGACGGCGCCAGCACCGCGTCCTGCGGCGTACTGACCCCGGTCAGAACGAGCATGCTGTCCGCACCGCCGCGTACCGCCCCCTCGATGTCGGTGTCGAGCCGGTCTCCGACGACGAGCGGGCGCTTCGCCCCGGTCCGCGCCATCGCCTCGGCGTGCAGCGGTGTCTCCGGCTTGCCCGCCACCACGGGGTGCGTTCCGGTTGCCGTGACGATCACCTGGACCAGCGAGCCGTTCCCCGGCTGCGGGCCGCGCGGCGTGGGCAGCGTGGCGTCGGTGTTCGTCGCCACGAAGAACGCGCCGTCCCTGACCGCGACCCCCGCCTCGGCGAGCAGCCCGTAGTTCAGGTCGGGCACGAAGCCCTGAACGACGGCGGCCGGCCGGTCCGCCGCCACCGACACCGGCCGCAGGCCGCGCTCCCGCAATGCGAGCCGCAGCGCGATCGCGCCAGCGACCAGCACCGGTGACCCAGCCGGGAACCGGTTCGCGATCAGGGTCGCGGCCGCCTGAGCGGAGGTCACCACGTCCGCGGAACGGGCAGCGACGCCCAGCCTGGTCAGCTGCTCGGCGACCGCCGACGGCGACCTGGACGCGTTATTCGTGACGAACGCGAGCCGCAGGCCGGCCTCGCGTGCGGCCGCCAGCGCCTGCACCGCGCCGGGGATCGCCTTGGGGCCGCTGTAGACGACCCCGTCCAGGTCGAGCAGCCCGACGTCGTACTCCGTGGCGGGCGGCCGCTGGCCTGGCTCGAGCAGGGCGGTGGTCGCGGCGTCCGCCGCGGGCGCCGTCCCGGTGAGCGGGTGCATGTCGTTTCCCATAAGTCCTATTCTTTGCCATCAACAAGGCTCCGGGCGCGCAGTGTCGCACGCACGCTGCGGAGCGCGTCGGTGTAATGCCGCAAATCCGGACGCATTGCCGCAGCCAGCGCCAGGTGCTCGGCCGCTGCCCCGTGATCACCGGTCCTGGCCAGGGCCAGGCCCAGCCCGAACTGGGCATAATCGTCACTCGGGCTGGCATCGACGATCCGCTGGAAGCTGCCCGCCGCTGCCTCGTAGCGCCTCGTATCGAACTGCGCCCGCCCGAGCGCCTCGAGGATGCTGCGCGAGTTGGGCTCGGCCGCGGCAGCGCGCTCGAGCAGCTGCGCCGCGGCCGCCGCGCTGCCGCGCTTGAGCAGGTCGAGGCCGCGCCGGTAAAGGGTATATATGTCCTCTTGCCCAGATCTCGGCGCGTCGGCCGAGCCAGGCTTTTCGCCGGAACGGGAATCCTTACCGCCTGAAGATCCTTCTGACATATGTGCAGATCCCTCCGTCCTCTTCAGCGCCGGCTGGCCAGTTCCCCGCCGAACTGGAGCTGGCGCCTTTTCGCGGCGTCCGTTACGTGCCGGACCGGGTGAGCGGACTCGCCGAGGTCACCTCTCCACCGTACGACGTCATCTTCAGAGATAAAGAGGTCCAGTGGATGGCGGCGGATCCGCACAACGTGGTCCGCCTGATCCTGCCCCGGCCGGTGCCCGGCCGGCCTGGCGAGGAGTACCACCACGCGGCGGAGTCGCTGCGGCAGTGGCAGGACGAGCACATCCTGGTCACCGACCCGGCCGCCGCGCTCTACGTCTACGAGCAGGCCTCGGGGTGTGATGACCAGCCCGAGTGGGTGCAGCGCGGGCTGATCGGGGCGATCCGGCTGGTGCCCCCCGAGGCCGGCGTCGTCCTGCCGCACGAGGACGTGTCGGCCGGGCCTGTTGCCGGCCGGCTCGCGCTGATGGAGGCCACGCAGGCCAACCTCGAGCCGATCTTCCTGCTCTACGACGGTCACGCCGGGCCGGGGGCGGCGGCACGGATGGTCGCCGAGACCGCGGCCCGCGAGCCGCTGATCGACACGTGCACGTCCGACGGGCTGCGGCACCGGCTCTGGGCCATTACCGATCCCGGAGATCTCGATGCGATCGCCGCTGACCTGCGGCAGCGCCAGGCGCTGATCGCCGACGGACACCACCGCTACGCCGCGTACCTGCAGTTGCAGGCGCGCCGTCACCAGGCTGGGTACGGTTCCGGGCCGTGGGACTACGGGCTCGCGCTGCTGGTCGACTCGGCGAGCTACCCGCCGCAGATCGGGGCCATCCACCGGGTCATCCCCGGGCTCGACGTCCAGCACGCCGTCAAGCTGGCCGCTCCGGCGTTCACCGTGCGGCGGGTGCCCGGCCTGCCGATCGAGCTTCCCGCGGCCCTCAGCGCGCTGGAGGAAGCCAGCGCCGACGGACCCGCGTTCGTCCTGGCCGGGGACGAGCAGGCGTACCTGATCAGTCATCCCGATCCGGGCCAGGTCACGGCGGCGATGCCGGCTGGCCGGTCGGCACCGTGGCGGGCGCTGCCCGCGGCCGTCCTGCAGGAACTGCTGATTACCCGGCTCTGGGATCTCACCGACGACGAGGACACGGTGCGGGTCGTGCACCACGACGCGGACGCCGCGGTGCGGTCTGCGCAGGCGGCCGGCGGGACGGCGGTGCTGTGCAGCCCGATGTCACCGAGCGAGGTCTACGCCGTCGCGGCGCGAGGCGAGAAGGTACCGCGCAAGTCGACGTCTTTCGCTCCTAAGCCGCGGACCGGCCTGGTGCTGAGGTCGTTCGCTCAGGGCTGAATCCGGCTGCGCGCGGCTCCCGCGGCCCGGCCCAGGGCGACCGCCTGGAACGATAGGCATATGGACGACGACGCGCGCACAGCGCCCGAATCCGTTAAAACCGATGTTATTACCGATCTCGGGCACGAGGTCTACCAGATCGACACCCAGATGGCCGGGTACCAGGGCATTACGGCCGGCTACTTGATCAGGTCCGATCGCCCGTGCCTGGTCGAGACGGGCACCGCGCCGTCGGCCCCGGTGGTCAGGGACGCACTCGCCGCTCTCGGCGTCGGTGCGGCCGATCTGGCCACCGTCGTGGTCACGCACATCCACCTGGATCACGCCGGCGGCGTCGGCGATATCGCCGGCATGTTCCCGGCCGCCGAGGTCGTCGTGCACGAGCTTGGCGCCCGGCACCTGGCGGACCCGTCCCGGCTGATGGCCAGCGCCCGGATGGTCTACGGAGACGAGCTTGACGCCCTGTTCGGTGAGCTCGCGCCGACCCCCGCTGACCGGATCAGGACCGTCGAGCGGACGGGTGTCGTCGATCTTGGCGGCGGCCGGCGGCTGGAGAGTCACTACTCGCCGGGGCACGCCAAGCATCATGTCGGTCTGGTCGACTCGGCCAGCGGCGACCTGTACGTGGGGGATGCGGCCGGGATCTACATTCCGGAGACCGGCGACCAGCGACCGGCCACGCCGCCGCCTGACTTCGATCTCGGCATCGCGCTCGAATCGCTCGCGATGTTCGCCGCGCTGCAGCCAGCCCGGCTGCTGTTCAGCCATTACGGGCCGGTCGGCGCCGTCGCCGAGGCGCTCGACCGATCGGCGGAGGAGATCAGGCTCTGGGTCGAGGAGACCAGGCGGGCCCGGCGCACGGGGCTGGATCTCGATCACGCGGTGGCCATGGTTGCCGAGCGGACCAGGCAGCGGTACGCGATACTCGCGCCAGGCGCCGATCCCGAGCTCGCGGCCAAGTACAACCGGATCGCCGGCGCCCCGTCGAACGTGTCGGGCATCATGCACTGGCTGGACAAGACCGGCGATCCCGGCTGACTGACGCCCCCTGCCCTGGTGGTGGCCCTGGCAGTCGTCGCGAGTGGTGATCGCCTACTGGATGCGCAGTCCCGCGATGAGAAGCTCGACCAGGTGGCGGGGGTTGTAGCGAGGGTCACTGCCCGCCCCGACGCAGAGATTCCCGACACCGCGGAGCAGTTCGTAGGCATCCAGGCCGGGGCGGATCTCGCCCGCCGCAGCGGCGGCCTCAAGGAGTTGCCTGCACACCGGGACCAGTCGGTCGATGAAGGAGGCGTGCAGTGCCTGGAAGGCGGCGGCGTCGGACCGCAGCACTTCGGCCAGGCCGTGCTTGGTAACCAGAAAGTCGACGAACATGCCGATCCAGCGAGCCAGCGCATCGTGCGGCCGATCGCGTTCCGCCAGCAGGACAGGGCCGGCTCCGGCGCAGGCCTCGATTTGGTGCCGGTAGACGGCGACGATCAGGTCGGCTCGGGTCGGGAAGTGCCGGTATATCGTGCCGACTCCGACGCCAGCCCTGGCCGCGATGTCCCGCACCGGCACGTTGACGCCGGACTCAACGAACGCCGCAGCGGCCGCGTCCAGCAGCGTCGCCTCGTTCCGCCGGGCATCGGCCCGCTTCCGCGGTGCCGCCGCCCCCGATCCGTTCTCGACGTCGGCCACCTCCCTGTTACCTCCCCCACGTGACTTGCCAAACGGAACGAAGTTCCGTACGGTCTCTAGCGGAACACGGTTCCGGTTCTTCAGAATGCCAGATCCGGCCAGCCGGCGCCAAGCCGTGCATCCCAGACTCACCTCACGGAGAACCTCATGCCGCAAGCACCTGCGCCGAGTTTCGGAATCACGACCGCCCCCATGCAGGTCAGCTACCAGGACATCCTGCGGGTCTGGCGCGAGGCGGACGCCATACCGGAAATTGAGCATGCATGGCTGTTCGATCACCTCATGCCGATCGCCGGCGACCCGAGCGGGCCGATCTTCGAGGGCTGGACCCTGCTGTCGGCCCTCGCCGCGCAGACTGAGCGGCTGCGCCTGGGCCTGCTGGTAACCAGCAACAGGTTCCGGCCGCCCGCGATGCTGGCCAAGATCGCCACGACCGTCGATATCGTCTCCGGCGGACGGCTCGACTTCGGTATCGGCGCGGGCTCGCGCCCCAGCCACCCGCTGGGCCGCCGCGAGTACGAGGCACACGGCCTGCCCTACCACGACTTCCATCACTCCGTGGAGGACCTCGCCGACGCCTGCACAGTCATCCGGCGGCTGTGGGCAGAGACCGAGCCATTCGACTTCCATGGCGCCCACATCGACCTCACCGGTGCGTTCGGCAACCCGAAGCCTGTCCAGCACCCGCACCCGCCGATC
The DNA here is from genome assembly GCA_017882645.1 of Streptosporangiales bacterium. Classification (GTDB taxonomy): domain Bacteria; phylum Actinomycetota; class Actinomycetes; order Streptosporangiales; family Streptosporangiaceae; genus Chersky-822. The sequence goes on from JADGPC010000056.1 coordinate 7,930, forward strand.
CTCGTCGCCGGACGCTCGGCCGCAGTGCTCCGCGTGGCCGCCGAGCACGCGGACCTATGGAACATCCCGGGCGGCGACATCGCCGACGCCGCCCAGCGCAGCGCGCTGCTGGACCGCTACTGCACCGAGATCGGCCGCGATCCCGCCGCCATCACCCGCTCGATCCATCTGCCCGTGTCATACGACCAGCCCGACACCACCCGGGACGCGATCAGCGAGGTGATCGGCGCCGGCTTCCGGCACATCACCCTCGGCCTGCCGGCACGGCCCTACCCCGCCAGCGTCGCGCGGTGGGTCGCCGATGAGCTCATCGCCAAGCCTGGCGGAGCTACGGCGCGAGCAGTTTCTCCATGAAGACGCGACTGTAGCCGTCCTCGGTGCGGCGGCCAGTCTCGCGGTAGCCGAGCCTGGCATAGATGGCGAGATTCTCGGTCATGATCTCGTTCGTATAAAGGCTGAGACGGGCTAGCCCGAGCGCTATGGCCCTCTGCTCGGCAAACTCCATCAGCCGACGGCCGATTCCGGTGCCCTGCGCGGCCGGGCTGACCGCGACGTTCTCGACGAGCAGGCCGTCGTCCGGCTCGTCCTGGCCGATGAGCACGATGACGCCGACCACCGGCTCGCCGAGAACCCAGATCTGGCCAGCGCCCGCTTCGGCCCGGTAGTCGTTGCTGACAGGCGCTGGCGGCCGGTCCATCCGGTCCAGGTATGGTGCGTAGGCTGCTCGGACTACGTGCCGGATGACGGGCAGGTCCGACGCGGTCGCCTGCCGCGGAACAAGATCATCCGCGGCGCGGGCACTGCCGCCGGGGCTCTCATCCGGACTCATCGTCGCCGTCGGCATCGGCGTCGCGTTCGTCGGCGTCCGCCTGCGAGCCGTCCTCGTCCTCGTCGAATTCGAGGTCATCGAAGACGAGCATGTCCAGGTCCTCGACACGCTCGGCGGCATCTGTCTCCCCGGCCGCATCGGCGGCCGCCGCTTTGCCGAACCAGTAGCGCGCCTCGTCCCCGCGGCCCGCATCGGTCAGCGCATCCGCGTAGGCGTAGAAGAGCCTGCCCGAGCCGGCCGGCTGCCGCCCGTCGGTGAGCTCGGGGATCTGCAGAGCAACCACGGCGGCCTCGGGGAAGCCCTGGTCCCGCCGGATGCCGGACTCGACGATCCGCAGCTCGATCTGCGTGTCCCGGCCCAGTTCCCTGGCCTCCGGGCTGGTGACCAGGTCGAGCGCACGGTCAGGCCGGCCGAGGGCTCGCTCGCAGTCGGCCATCAGCGGCAGATAACTGCCCTGGCCGGTCAGCCGCCGCGCCGCGCGCAATTCCGCGAGCGCCTCGGCCCACTTCTCTGCCCGGTAGGCCGCGATCCCGCAGGTTTCGCGGACGATGCCGACGCGCGCCGCCAGGCGGCGCGCGGCCAGCGCGTACTCGTACCCGCGTTCGGGGTCCTCCGCCAGTCCTGCGGCCACCAGGAACCGGCCGACTGCCTCGGCAAGATCGGAGGGCAGTGTCCTGAGCTCGGCGCGAGCGGCTGGATCGAGCTGGTCAGCGGTGATGCTGTCCGGGATAACCGGAAGCCGCGGCCCTTCGCGATGTTCGTCATCCTGGGTCCTTGGCGCGCGATGTCCGTCGTCCTGGGTCCTTGACCCGCGGTACCCGTCGCGCTGCGGGCGGTCAGACCGGAAACCGCTGCCCTGGCCTCTGGATCCCTGGTAGCCGTCGCGCTGTGGCCGGCCGGGCCGGGTGCCCTGCTCACTCCCCGACTCTTGGTAGCCCCCGCGCTGGGGACCGCCCGACCGGTAGCTGTCGCCTTGATTTCTGGATCCCTGGTAGCCGTCGCGCTGCGGCCGGCCCGGCCGGGAACCGCCTTCCTGGCTCCTGTTTCCCTGGTAGCCCTCGCGCTGCGGCCGGCCCGGCCGGGAACCCTCACCATCGGACCTGGACCCGCGATAGCCTTCGCCAGCCGGGCGCCGAGGGCTGCTGCTGCTCTCACTCCGGGACCTGGCGCTGTCGCCGTCTGGCCTGTCGCTGCGCCGGCCATAGCCAGCTTCCGGCGACCGCCTGGCTGATCCTTGCGGCGAGCGATAGGAACCGGGGCCTGAACCGCTGCTCCCCGGCCGGCCGTAATGACTTGTCCGCTGCCGGCCACCGTCCTCCGGCCGCGCTGCCGGAGGACGGCCTGCACGATCCGTGCGAGGGGTGCGAGCACGATCGGGTCGGTCCCCGCCACGATCGGGTCGGTCCGTCCGCGGCCGCCAGCCCGACTCGGGCTCGGGTGACCGGCGCCCAGTAGCCCCGCCCCGGGTGTCCCATGATTGCCTGGAGTCCGTTCCGCCTGCCGACGGCTGATCGTCTCTGCGGCCGTAACGAGAACCTTCGCCCCGCGAGGCAGCACCGCGCGAGGCTGCACCGCGCGGTGCAGCACTGCGAGAGGCAGCGCTCCGTGAACCAGCACCTGCCGACCGGCCGTCGCGAGACTGGCCGCCACGACCGGCGGGCGCGCGATTGTTACCGAAGCTGCCCTCGCCAGTCGACTCGCTGCGTCCGGGCGATGAACTCCGTCCCGCTGACGCACTGCGCCCGGGCGATGAACTCCGACCGGGCGATGCGCTCCGAGCACCGGACCAGCCCCGTCCAGCCGCGCTGGCATCTCGGTCGCTCGGCGGCTTGCCACGATCCCATGCCGGTCCGCCTCCGCGCGGGGTGCGACGATCCGAGCTGGCGTCATTCTTCGCTGGATACCGGCGCGCTGACCCAGATCCGGCAGGCCCGCGCCTGGCGGCAGCGCTCGCGCCGGAGCCGCGAACCGGCCGCGCCGAGCCGCCACCGCCCGAGCTGCCTCGAGAAGCCTGCTCGTCCAAACTCGCGTCGCCATCGCCGGCTGACTCGCCGCGCGGCCGGCCAGCACCGCTCCGCCCAGCACCGCCCTGGCCAGCAGCAGCGCGGCCAGAACCGGCCCGGCCTGAACTCGTCCGACCTGAACTCGGCCGCCCAGCTGCACTTCCGGCAGCCGGGCGCCCTTCGGCCGAGCGACCGCTCGCCTCACCTGCCACGTCTAATCTCCACCAATCAAGCTCACACTACGTCGACCATCCAGTCACCCGCACCAACGCCTCGGTGGCGCGCCCTATGCCGACCTTCACCGGGCATGGCATCGCCGAGAATCCTGACTCGCCCGGACCTCGTCCGGTGAGCGCCGGCGCCCGAATCACTCTGGATCAGCACGGCAAAAAACGCTGAGGGCCATCACCTTGCGGTAACGGCCCTCAGCGGGAAGATGTCCGGCGGC
>JADGPC010000377.1 GCA_017882645.1 Streptosporangiales bacterium
GACGACGCCCACGCCGCGGATCTTCTTGATCCTGACCGATCGGATTCCGGCCCCCCGGGCACGGACGGCCTCGAGCAACAGCTCGAGCGGCCCGGTGATCCTCCGGGCCATGACGAGCGAGACAAGGAGCGCGATCAGCGTGGCGATTCCCGCCGCGATGATACGGGCCCTCCATCGCTTCGCCTCGAAGGCCTTGGGGACGCCACCGAGGCCACTGCTGCCGAACCGGATGGTCACCGTGCCGACCCGCCGGCCACGGGCGCTGATTGGCTCGCTCAGCGCACCCGCACGCGGCAGCCTGGCGAAGCGGTGGGACGATTTCACAACTCGCCCAGCCAGGTCATGCAGCTGGGCGCCGGCGTGATCCATCGCCACGAGCTTGAAGACCGGCGTGAGATCGTCCCTGGCCCAGCTGCCGTGGCTGTAGGTGGCCCCCGCAGCTACGGCCAGAGCATCGCCCTGGCTCTGCTCTTGACGGGTGGCGAGCTTCGTGATGTCCTTCGCGGCGGTGTGCGCGCTGATGAGGGTGAGCACGGCGATCGCCGCGAGCGCGACAGCGACGAACGCCAGCATAAGCCGACGTCCGAGCTGTCCGATTCCGAGGATTCGGCGATTACGCATCCTGTGAGCAGGCCAAACGGCCTGCCTTACACCCCCCATCACCGACCCCCGACCGGGCGTCGCCGCCGGACGCCGGACTGATATGGCAGCGCGGCATAACGGCCCGGCACCTCCCGGCCCCCAGTAGAGATGGGAACAGCTGTCGATGCAGTCGGGACAGGCTGCGGATGGAGTCTTCATGGAGATAGTCAGTCGGCCGCTCGGGGGAGCGTAATTGTCACCTGAGTTCCCTGGTCCGGCTGGCTGGCGATGTCCATCTCGCCGTGCTGAGCCCGGACAGTCTGGTCGACGATAGCTAGCCCGATGCCGCTGCCCGCGACCGCGGACGCTCGCTGGCCACGGAAATACCGTTCCGAGACATGCGGCAGCTCGTCGGGCGGGATGCCGATGCCGGTGTCGCGTACCCGCAGCATCGCCAGCTGGCCCGACGGTCCGTCAGCCGAGCCCGTCTCGATGACAACACTGCCCCCAGGCCGCGTGAACTTCACCGCGTTGCCGAGCAGGTTCACCGCGACCTCGTGCATCCTGCGCGGGTCGCACACGACCTGGACCGGGTTCAGCTGCCGGACAAGGTGGACATCCGCGGCCGCGAACGATCCTGCGAGACTGTCGGCGGCATCAGCCGCGATAGCGGCCAGGTCCTGCTGTCCCAGCCTGAACTGGAGCGCGGCCGGCTCAGCCGACGCCAGGATCTGCAGGTCTCCGGCCATCTGCGCGAGGCGCAGCACCTCGTCATTCATCGAAGCGAGGTTCTCCGGCGTGAGCTCCACCAGTCCGTCCAGCATGGCTTCGTGACCGGCCTGCAGGACGGCGATCGGAGCGCGCAGCTCGTGCGCTATGTCGGCGACCATATCGCGGCGGATCCGCGCTTCATCGGTCAGCGCATCGGCCATCTCATCGAAGGTGGCGGAAAGCTCGCGAACTTCTGCGACGCCGCGTACCGGCCCGGCACGTGCGGAGCTGTCACCGGCCGCCATCGCGCGAGCCGCCCGGATCAGCCGGCCAGCGGGAGCCGTCAGCTGGCGCGACACCAGAACCGAGATCACCAGCGCGACCAGGAGCGCTGCGGCGACCGCGGCAATGCGGACATGCCACCGGAGGGTCTCGTAGTGGTCGATCGCGGCGCCAAGTCCCCGGTCGTCGAACTTCACCGTAACCGACCCGACTGTCTTTCCGCCGACGATCACCGGCTGGTGACGCACCGGGCCGGCCGGAAATTTCGCGAATCCCGGTGTGGTGCGGACTACCCGTCCGGCCGAATCTCGCACCTGCGCTGCCGAGCCTTCCTGCTGGACCAGTTCAAAGACGGGTGTCAGTTTCGCGTCAGCCCAGCCGCCCGTGCCGTACGCGGCCGCTGAAGCCAGCGCGAGCGCGCGGGTCAGGTCCGTTCCTTGCTCTCCGACGAGCGTGTGCACGTCGGACGCGATGGTGGCGGCGGCAATGGCCAGGACCGTACCGATCGACACGAACGCGACGGCGATAAACGTCAGTGCCAGGCGCAGCCCGGTCCGGCCGATCCACGGCCCCTCCCACTTAGCCATCGCGGGCGCGGCCTGACCAGCGCTCGCCAAAGGAACGCACCATCGCGGTCATATTTCCCGACGTCCCCCATCGCCAGGGAAGGCGCCGGGCACCACCGTCACGGCCCGGCACCGGCGATGATGCCACCTCCGGTCAGGCGGTTCCAGCTACCACGCGGGCATCACGGCCGGTCATCGAGCAGCACGTCCGCGTCGAAGCAGGTGCGGTCACCCGTATGGCAGGCTCCGCCCGTCTGATCGACCCTGACCAGCACGGTGTCACCGTCGCAGTCCAGCGCCACGGACTTGACCAGCTGCACGTGACCCGAGGTGTCGCCCTTGACCCAGTACTCCTGCCTGCTGCGCGACCAGTAGGTGCAGCGGCCCGTGGTGAGGGTGCGGTGCAGGGCCTCGTCGTCCATCCAGCCGAGCATCAGGACCTCGCCCGTGTCGTACTGCTGGGCGATGGCGGGGACTAGCCCCGCGGCGTCCCGCTTCAGCCTGGCCGCGATCCGGGCGTCGAGGCCTGCGTCCGGCTTTATGCTCATCGCTCTCCTGCCCTGGTACGGCCCAAGCCGGTCTGCCGGACCGGATACCCCGCTGCGCGCAGCGACTCTTTCACCTCGCTGATCCGCAGCTCGCCGAAATGGAACAGGGTCGCTGCGAGCACCGCGTCCGCGCCAGCCCGCACGGCGGGGGCGAAGTCGGCGGCCTGCCCGGCTCCGCCGCTCGCGATGACCGGCACGTCGACGACGGCCCGCACCGCCGTGATCAGCGGCAGGTCGAAACCCGCCTTGGTTCCGTCGGCGTCCATCGAGTTGAGCAGGATCTCGCCGGCCCCAAGCTCGGCCGCCCTGGCGGCCCACTCGACCGCGTCCAGGCCGGTCCCGCGTCGGCCGCCATGGGTGGTCACCTCGAACGCGCTGTCGCGACCTGCCACCCGCCTGGCGTCCACCGAGATGACTACGCACTGCGAGCCGAACCTGGCCGCGACCTCGGTCAGCAGGCCGGGCCGGGCGATCGCCGCGGTGTTCAGCGACACCTTGTCGGCCCCGGCCCGCAGCAGCTGGTCCACGTCCGCGACGCTGCGGACTCCGCCGCCCACGGTCAGCGGGATGAATACCTGGTCCGCGGTTCGCGCGACGACCTCGCGCATCGTCTGCCGCTCGTCGCTGGACGCCGTGATGTCGAGGAACACCAGCTCGTCCGCGCCGTCGGCATCGTAGGCGGCGGCCAGCTCCACCGGGTCTCCCGCATCGCGCAGGCCGAGGAAGTTGACCCCCTTGACCACCCGGCCGGCATCGACGTCCAGGCACGGGATCACCCTGACCGCCACGGTCAGGGCCGCACCGGCAGTCATGCCAGGACCGCCTTGAGCGCCTCCTGCAGCGTGAACTTCCCCGCATACAGCGCCTTGCCGATGATCGCGGAGTCGACCCCCAGCGGCACCAGGGCGGCGATGGCCTGCAGGTCATCCAGGGCCGATACGCCGCCGCTGGCGATCACCGGACTCCGCGTCAGCCCGCAGACCTGGCGCAGCAGGTCCAGGTTAGGCCCGGCCAGCGTGCCGTCCTTGGTCACGTCGGTCACGACGTAGCGCTGGCAGCCGTCAGCCTCAAGCCGGCTGAGCACGTCGAGCAGCTCGCCGCCCAGTGTTGTCCAGCCACGGGCGGCCAGCCTCGTGCCGCGGACATCCAGGCCCACTGCTATTCGTTCTCCATACCTGGCGATCACGCCGCCGACCCAGCCTGGCTGCTCCAGAGCGGCAGTCCCGAGAATCACTCGCTCGCACCCCGTGGCCAGCGCCGCCGCGAGCGATGCGTCGTCCCGGATGCCGCCAGACAGTTCGACCGCTACGTCGAGCCGCCGGACCACCTCGGCCAGGAGGTCGGCGTTGGAGCCGCGGCCGAACGCGGCGTCCAGGTCGACCAGGTGGATCCACTCCGCGCCTGCCTGCTGCCAGGCCAGCGCCGCTTCGAGCGGGTCGCCGTACGACGTTTCGGTCCCGGCCGCGCCCTGGACCAGCCTGACCGCCTGGCCGCCGGCCACGTCCACCGCGGGGAGCAAGATGAGGGTCCCGGTCACCTGATCAGCTCCAGCCAGTTTGCGAGCAGCGCCGCGCCGGCGTCGCCGGACTTCTCCGGGTGGAACTGGGTCGCGCACAGCGGACCGTCCTCGACCGCCGCGACGAATGGCTGGCCGTGCACGGCCCAGGTCAGCAGCGGCTGGCCGGCCTCCGCGGGCCACGAGCGGACCGCGTAGGAATGCACGAAATAGAACCGCTCCTGCGGCCCGATACCGGCGAACAGCCTGCTCGCGGGCGGGGCGCTGACGGTGTTCCAGCCCATGTGCGGCAGCACCGGGGCCTCGAGCCGGTCGACCACGCCCGGCCAGGCGCCGCAGCCCGCGGTCCGGTCACCGTGCTCGAAGCCTTCGGTGAACAGCACCTGCATGCCCACGCAGATGCCGAGCACCGGGCGCGACCCGGCCAGCCGCTTGGCAATGATCTCGTCGCCCCGTACCGCCCGCAGCCCCTGCATGCACGCGGCGAACGCGCCGACGCCCGGCACGACGAGGCCGTCCGCCTTCAGCGCGGCGTCGGCGTCCGCAGTCACCACGGCGTCGGCCCCGGCCCGCTGCAGTGCCCGCGAGGCCGACCGCAGGTTTCCCGAGCCGTAGTCGAGCACGACCACGCCGGGCCGGGCGGCGCTCACAGGACGCCCTTGGTGCTCGGAATCCCGGTCGCGCGCTGGTCCGGCGCGGCGGCGGCCCGCAGGGCCCGCGCGAAGGCCTTGAACTGGGCTTCCACGATGTGGTGCGGATTGCGCCCGGACAGGACGGTCAGGTGAATGCAGATCGCGGCGGTCGCGCCCAGCGTCTCGAAGAAGTGCCGGGTCAGGCTGGTGTCGTAGCTGCCGATCAGCGGCGCCATGCCGTCTGGCTCGCTGTGCACGACGTACGGCCGGCCGGCCAGGTCGACGGCGACCCGGACGAGAGTCTCGTCGAGCGGGATCAGAGCGTCACCGAACCGGCAGATTCCGGCCTTGTCGCCGAGCGCCTGGCGGAGCGCCTCGCCGAGAGCGATCGCCGTGTCCTCGACGGTGTGGTGCGCGTCGATCTCCGTGTCGCCCTTCGCGTCGACGCGCAAGTCGATGCAGCCGTGCTTGCCGAGCTGGTTCAGCATATGGTCGAAAAACGGGACACCGGTCGACACGTCCGTGCTGCCGGCGCCGTCCAGGTCGAGCTCGACCGCCACCTGGGTCTCCTTGGTCGCGCGCTCGACCCGTCCGGTGCGCCCGGTCACGCCAGCCCCCTCACGACAACACTGCCTCGAGCGCGGTGCGGAACGATTCCAGCTCCCTGGGGGTGCCGATCGTCACCCGCAGCCAGCCGGGCGGCCCGACCTCCCTGATCAGCACGCCCCGGTCGACGAGCGCCTGCCAGACGGCCCGCCGGTCGGCGAAGGTTCCGAACATCACGAAGTTCGCGTCGGAGTCGGCGACCGACAGGCCGCGCGCCCGCAGCCAGCCGGTCAGCTCGTCGCGCTCGGCCCTGATCGCGGAGACCGCGGTCAGCAGCTCGCCGGCGTGGGCAAGCGCCGCTCGCGCGGCGGCCTGGGTCAGTGACGACAGATGATAAGGCAGCCGGACGATCTGGAGCGCGTCCACCACGCCCTGGTCAGCCGCGAGATAACCGACTCGCGCTCCGGCCAGCGCGAATGCCTTGGACATGGTGCGAACGACAACCAGCCGTTGAAAGCGCGGGAGCAGGGTCAGCGCCGTAGCCTGCTGGTCGCGGGCGAACTCGACGTACGCCTCGTCGACCACGACGATGCCGGGCGCCGCCGCGCACATCTGCTCGATCACCGCCAGCGGGACGGCCGTGCCGGTCGGGTTGTTCGGCGAGGTCAGGAAGACCAGGTCGGGCCGGACCTCGGCGACCGTCGCGAGAGCGCGGTCAGGATCGATGCCGAAGTCGGTCTCCCTGGACCCGCTGATCCAGCGGGTGCTCGTGGTCCGGGCGATGATCGGGTGCATCGAGTAGGACGGCTCGAAACCGAGCGCCGTGCGCCCGGGCCCGCCGAACGCCTGGAGCAGCTGCTGGATGATCTCGTTGGACCCGTTGGCCGCCCAGACCTGATCGGCGGTCAGGCCGTGGCCGAGATAGGCGGCCAGGTCGCGGCGCAGCCCGACGGCGTCACGGTCCGGGTACCGGTTCAGTGCCGCGGCCGCGGTCGCCGCCGCCTCGGTGATGTCGTGCACCAGGGCGGCCGACGGGCCGAACGGGTTCTCGTTCGTGTTCAGCCTGGCCGGCACGTCTATCTGCGGCGCTCCGTAAGGAGTACGGCCGACCAGGTCATGCCGCAGCGGCAGAGCGGGCCTGGCCCCGCGAGCCCCGCCAGGTCCGCCGTCCGCCGGCGCCCTGACCCGGACCGCCCTGACGTGCGCAGCCAGGTCCTCGGCGCCGCCGAGGGCGTCGATGTGCGGCGCCACGTCGGCCAGCGCGGCGGCCGTGCAGCTCACGACGTGGATGCCGCGCAGGAACGTCAGCACCGACAAGCCGCCCGAGTGCCTGGCCGTTCCGCCGGTCGGCAGGACGTGGTTCGAGCCAGCCAGGTAGTCGCCGAGCGAGACAGGCGAGTAGGGCCCGACGAAGATCGCCCCCGCGTTGCGCACCCGGCTGGCCAGCTCGTCGGCTCCGGCGGCCTGGATCTCCAGGTGCTCGGGAGCCCAGGCGTCGGCCACCGCGAGCGCGGCCTCCACGTCATCGACCAGGACGCTCGCCGACTGGCCGGCCAGCGCCTCCTTGACCCGGCCCGCGTGCCGGGTGGTCGTGAGCTGCCTGGTCAGCTCGGTATCGACGCGGTCGGCGAGACCGGGATCGGTCGTGATCAGCAGGCACGCCGCGAGCGGGTCGTGCTCGGCCTGGGCAATCAGGTCGGCGGCGACGAACGCCGGGTCGGCGCTGCCGTCGGCAACGATCGCGACCTCCGTCGGGCCGGCCTCGGCGTCGGTGCTGACGACGCCGCGCAGCAGCCGTTTCGCCGCCGCGACGTAGACGTTGCCCGGGCCCGTGATCGTGTCCGCTGCCTCGCAGTCCCTGGTGCCGTAGCCGAGCATCGCGATCGCCTGCGCGCCGCCTGCCGCGTGCACCTCGGTGATCCCGAGCAGCTCGCAGGCGGCGAGCACGGACGGGTGCGGCAAGCCACCGTTGGCCTGCTGCGGCGGCGAGGCCACCGCAATCTGGCCCACTCCTGCGACCTGCGCGGGGATCACGTTCATCACGACCGAGGACGGATAGGCGACCAGGCCGCCCGGAACGTAGACGCCGGCCCGGGCGACGGGAACGTAGCGCTCGGTGACCGAGCTCCCGTCGGCGACGTAGGTCACGGTCTCGATCGGCAGCTGTGCCTCGTGCACGAGCCTGGCCCGCCGGGCTGCTTCCCGCAGCGCGGCGGCCACGGCAGGATCAAGCGTCGCCAGCGCGTCGGCGAGCGCCTCGCGCGGCACGAGCGTCGTCGGCAGGTCGACCCCGTCGAACCTCGCGGTCTGCTCGCGGACCGCCTCGGCTCCCCGGCTCCGCACGTCATCGCAGACCGGCCGGACGGCCGCGACGGCCGCCTCGACGTCAAGCTCGGCGCGCGGGAGCATCTCAGCCAGCCGCCTGACGCCGAGCGTGGCGACCGGTTTTCCCCGAAGATCGATCCTGTTGAGCACCTCGCCAGCCTAACCGCAGACCGCCTCCTGCCCGCGCGCCCACGCGTCACCACGTCGATGTGCCGTAGGTGTTCGCCGGCCAACACCGGTGGTACATCGATGCCGCGAATCTGGAGCGGCGGGCGGTCCGCGGAATGCGCGGGCGAGCCCCGCGTTACTCGATGATCTTCGAGATCGGGATCTCGAGTATGTCCCGGGCGCCGGCCGCGCGCAGGGCGGGAATCAGCGTGTTGACGCCGCGCTTGGGCACGACCGCCTCGACGGCGTGCATGTCGCCGCGGGCCAGTGAGGTGATCGTCGGCGATGACATGGCCGGCAGGATCTCCGTCACCGCGGTGAGCTCGGCAGCGGCGACGTTGAGCTTGAGCAGGACGTTGCCGCGGGCCCTGATCGCCCCGCGCAGCAGCAGGGCCACGTCTTCCATCGCCGCCCGCTTGTCCGGGTCCTGGTAAGCGTCGTGATTGGCGATCAGCTCGGTGTAGCTGCTCAGCAGCGTGTGCAGGATCTTCAGGCCGTTCCTGCGCAGCGACGAGCCGGTCTCGGTCAGGTCGACGATCGCGTCGACGATGTCGGGCACCTTCGCCTCGGTCGCGCCGTAGGAGGGCGTGACCACCGCCTTGATCCCGTTCTCGGCCAGGAACCGGCGGGTCAGCGAGGGCAGCTCGGTCGAGATCCTGACGCCCTCCGGCAGGTCGGAGATCGAGTCCCAGCCGGAGTTCACCGGCACCGCCAGGACGACGCGGATCGGATTACTGGTCGCCTTGGAGTAAGGAAGCTCGCCCAGCGAGGCGACGTCCGCGCCGGTCTCGGTGATCCAGTCCCGGCCGGTGATGCCGAAGTCGAAGAGCCCCTCCTCGACGTAGGACGGGATCTCCTGCGGCCGCAGGAACCTGACCCGGTCGATCCGCGGATCGTCGATCGACGCATGGTAGTCGCGGTCGGACGCACGCCAGACGGTCAGGTCAGCGGCGTCGAACAGCTCGAGCGTGGCGCGTTCCAGCGACCCCTTGGGCAGGACGAGTGAGAGCACGCAAAGCACCCTACCCGTCAGGCCGGCCACCTGCCGTCCTGCTCGCGCGCCGCCGCACTGCAGCGGGATCCGGCCCGCCGGGTCAGCGGAGCCTGATCACGTTGGCGGTGATCAGGGCCGCGGCATCGGAGGCCAGGTAGGCGATCACCTCGGCAACCTGCGCCGGGGTCGCGATGTGCAGCATGGCCGGGTCGTCAGCGACCAGGGCGCGGACCGCGTC
>JADGPC010000378.1 GCA_017882645.1 Streptosporangiales bacterium
ACCCGGGGGCGACGCTCGACGGCCTGGACTACGCGCTCAGCCACCCGACTGCCGCCCGGTCGGAATACATCTGGAACGTCCTGCTCGTCCCCAGCAGCCACCTGATCGCGGGCGTCGTCGAGAAGTCCCCGCGCCGGCAGTACGCCGATGCCAGCCGCGATGTCGCGCTCTCGCCGATCGGCGAGCTGGCGTCGGCCGCGGCCTGGCTGCCGGCCCCGGACGGGACCTTCCGGCGCCCGGCCGACCTCGACGTCTCCGACCTGCCGCTGTCCTACCAGCGGGACGACAGGCTGGCGCAGGCCCTCGGGATGACCCAGCCGGTGATCGACGAGGCGAACCGGCAGCTTGGCTTCCCGCCTGACTTCCTGCGCCGCCTGAGCCTGCATCCTGACCTGGTGGCGGCCATCGAGCGGGAACTCGCGGCCCGGGCCGGCCAGGGAGACTCGTGAGCCAGCCCGGGCCAGCGGATGCGGGACGCAAAATCGTCTGCGCACCCTGATGCGCAGCGGGCGGCGCCGCGTCATACTACTCTTGAGTAACTTAGCGATCCGGGCGGCAGCAGGCGGCGGCCCTCGATCGCTCCGTGATCCGGATCTGCGGACCTGGCGGCGAGGAGCGTGCACATGAGTGAAGAGCCCGGCGGCGGCTTCACCCTTGACCTGTCGGACGATGTGCGCGAGATGCGCGACTGGGTGCACGAGTTCGCGCAGAACGTGATGCGGCCCGCGGCGGCGGAATGGGATGAGCGCGAGGAGACGCCCTGGCCGATCCTGGAGGAGGCGTCCAAGATCGGGCTGTACTCGCTCGACTTCTTCGCCGGCCAGTGGCTCGAGCCGACCGGACTCGGCACCCCGGTCGCCTTCGAGGAGATCTTCTGGGGCGATGCCGGGATCGGCCTGGCGCTGACCGGAAGCTGCCTGGCGGCCGTGGCGGTCAGCAGCAGCGGCACGCCCGAGCAGATCGGCGAGTGGCTGCCGCAGATGTTCGGCAGCCCGGGCGACGTCAAGCTGGGCGCCTTCTGCTCCTCGGAGCCCGACGCCGGCAGTGATGTCGGCGCGATCAGGACCAGGGCGGTCTACTCCGAGGCGACCGACGAGTGGGTGCTGAACGGCACCAAGTCGTGGGCCACCAACGGCGGCATCGCCGACGTGCACGTCGTGGTCGCGTCGGTGGACCCGTCGCTCGGCAGCCGGGGCCAGGCCAGCTTCATCGTCCCGCCGGGCACCAGGGGCCTGTCCCAGGGGCAGAAATTCCGCAAGCACGGGGTCAGGGCCTCGCACACGGCCGAGGTGGTCCTCGACGACGCCCGCGTGCCCGGCCGGTGCCTGGTCGGCGGCAAGGACAGGCTCGATGCCCGGCTGGCCAGGCTGGCCGGCGGTCAGGCGGCCGGTGAGCAGGCCGCGATGAAGACGTTCGAGGCGTCCAGGCCGACGGTCGCCGCGATGGCGGTCGGCGTCGGCCGGGCCGCGTTCGAGTACGCCAGGGACTACGCCACCCAGCGGGTGCAGTTCGGCAGGCCAGTCGGCCAGAACCAGGGGATCGCGTTCATGCTCGCCGACATGCAGGCATCGGTGGACGCCGCGCGGCTGCTGACCTGGCGGGCGGCCTGGATGGCCAGGCAGGGCCGCAAGTTCACCAGGGCCGAGGGCTCGATCTCGAAGCTGGTCGCGGCGGAGACCGCGGTGCGGGTCACCGAGCAGGCCATCCAGATCCTGGGCGGCAACGGCTACACCAGGGATTACCCGGTCGAGCGCATGCACAGGGACGCGAAGATCTTCACGATCTTCGAGGGGACCTCGGAGATCCAGCGGATGATCATCGGGCGGGCCGTCACGGGCTTGCCAGTCCGCTAGCCGGGTCGCCAAGCTGAACGGGAGCGAAGGAGCGCCGATGAAGACCCCGATCTGCGACATGCTGGGCATCGAGCTGCCGCTGCTGGCGTTCAGCCACTGCCGGGACGTGGTCGCCGCCGTCACCAACGCGGGCGGCTTCGGGGTGCTCGGCGCCTCGATGCACACGCCCGAGCAGCTCGAGCACGAGCTCGCCTGGATCGACGACCATGTCGGCGGACGGCCGTACGGCGCCGACATCCTGGTGCCGGAGAAGTTCGCCGGAAAGGGCCAGGGACTGGACGCGGCCGCGATCCACGCCATGATCGGCCAGCAGCAGCGCGATTTCGTGGCCGCCCTGCTCGAAGAGCACGGCATTCCGGCCGACGGGCCGGGCGGGCCGTCGCGGCTGCCGACCGCGGTCACGATCAGCGACCAGGCCGGCGAGCAGCTGCTCGACGTGGCCTTCCGCCACCCGATCAAGCTCATCGCGAGCGCTCTCGGCACGCCGCCGGCCTTCATGATCGAGCGGGCCAGGCAGGCCGGCGTGCCGATCGCGGCTCTGGTGGGAGCGCGGGAGCACGCCATCAAGCAGGTCAACGCCGGAGTCGACATCCTGGTCGCGGCGGGAACCGAGGCGGGCGGGCACTGCGGCGAGGTCACCACCATGGTGCTCGTTCCCGAGGTGATCGAGGCGATCAGGCCGATCCGCGAGGTGCCCGTACTCGCCGCCGGCGGCATCGTCACCGGCCGCCAGATGGCCGCCGCGATCGCGCTCGGCGCGGCTGGCGCCTGGACCGGCTCGGTCTGGCTGACCACCGAGGAGGCCGAGACTGCGCCGTACACCAAGCAGAAGATGATCGCCGCGACGTCACGGGACACGATCAGGTCCCGCAGCCGCACCGGCAAGCCGTCCCGGCAGCTCAAGTCCGACTGGACCGCGGCCTGGGAGAGCGACAAGAGCCCGGGAACGCTGCCGATGCCGCTCCAGTCGCTGCTCAGCGAGCCGGTCATGCGCCGGATCGACGCCCTCGCCGAGCAGGGCAACCCCGGCGCGCAGGAACTGGCGACCTACTGGGTCGGCCAGGGCGTGGGGCTGATGAACAAGGCGACCACCGTGCGGGATGTCATCTACGAGATGGCGCAGGACTTCGCCGAGGCGGCCGAGCGCCTGGCCGGAGCCGTCTCTGACTAGAATCGCGACATGCCCATTTCCGGTGAATACGAGCCGAGTCCGCGCGGCTGGGTCCGCGACCAGGTCGAGCTTTTCGAGGGCTCGGGCGGCACGCGGGGAACGACGCTTCAGGACACGGGCCTGCCCGTCGTCATCGTCACCAACCTCGGCGCCAGGACCGGCAAGGTACGAAAGACGCCGCTGATGCGCGTCGAGCACGGGGGCCGTTATGCCGCGGTCGCGTCGCAGGGCGGCTCGCCGAAGCACCCGGTCTGGTACTACAACCTGAAGGCCCACCCGCGCGTGGAGGTCCAGGACGGCCCGAATCAGCAGGAGATGGTCGCCCGCGAGCTCACCGGCAGCGAACGCGACCAGTGGTGGGAGCGGGCCGTGGCCGCCTATCCGCCCTACGCCGAGTACCAGACCAGGACCACGCGCCAGATCCCGGTCTTCGTGCTCGAGCCCGCCGCCGACTGACGTCACCCCGGGCATCTGGTCCGCCGGGCCGATGACTTTCGGCCCTGACCGGCGCGCATCCGGCCGGCCTACCGTGCAGACAGGGTCAGCTCCCGTCCGGCGGAGGCGACAATGCCAGCCAAGGCTTCGACCAGCCGCTCATCGGCATCCCGGCGTCTGGGCTACGTCATCGCGATCGGCATTAACGGAGCCCTCCTGTACCTGATCAACGAGAGCCCAGGGTGGCGCTCGGTACCGTTCCTGACGTCCGCCACCACGCAAGTGATCGGCGTCGTCAATCTCGCGCTGGCTTTCAGCGTGGCCGCGAATGCGGTCTACCTGGCCTGCGACGCGCGGTGGCTGCGGGCGCTCGGCGACCTCGCCACCACCTCAGCCGGCCTGGCCGCCGCCCTCGCGATCTGGGACGTGTTCCCGTTCGCTTTCCACGGCTCGGCCGCGT
>JADGPC010000379.1 GCA_017882645.1 Streptosporangiales bacterium
ACCCTGGCGCCCTCGCCAGCCACCCTGAAGTCAGCGCACAGAGCGAGCTCGAGGCCGCCGCCGAGCGCGTATCCGGTGATGGCCGCGACAACCGGCTTGCCGATCCTGGCCACCGCGGTGAAGGAATCCTGCAGTCGCCGGCTGTCCTGGGCCATCGCGGCGTAGGTCGCTCCGTCCATCTCCTTGATGTCGGCGCCGGCCGCGAAGACCTTCTCGCCGCCGTAGATGATCACTCCCCTGACCTGCTGATCGTCGGAGACCGCTGCGGCGGCCGCGGCGATCTCGGACTGAACCTGAGCGTTCAGCGCGTTCATCGGCGGCCGCTCAAGCCGGATCGTGGCAATTGCCTGATCGATCTCCACCCGCACGAACTCGCCCATGTCGCCCTCCGCCGGTCCTTGTCCGTGGCCATCGGCCGCGGTCCGATGCCGATAGCTAGCGCACCGCACGCCTAGCTAGCGCACCGCACGCCGCGCACGGGTGATCTTACGCAGGCACCGGCGAGCCGCGGAAGGACGGAGCGGGAAGGAAGAGGGCGAACGGCCCGCGGGGCGGAGCGGCCGGGTGCAGAGCGGCCGGGTGCGGGCATGAGGGAGGGCCTGCCCGCTGACTGCGGGGCAGGCCCTCCGACTAGTACGTCCGATCGGGGGGATCGGCGACTACTCACCAACCGCGCGTGGCAGGTTGACTCCCTGCCAGCTGTTGAGGAAACCACGTACCTCGGACTCGCTGTACCTGCGGTGGCCGCCAGGCGTCCTGATCGAGGACAGCTTGCCGCCTCGAGCCCAGCGCGTCACGGTCTTCGGGTCGACCCGAAGCATGGCCGCGACCTCGGCTGGCGTGAGGAGCCTATTGTCCGGCTTGATCTGAGTTCTCACTGCAGCTGATCCTCTCGTTGCTAGCTAGGTGACTACATCGTGACTGACAGTGACCAGTTATGGCACTACTCCTTGAAGTCATCGAATCACAGGATGTCACATGTCCCTCAACTTTGCTGGCGTTCTAACCGGCAAGACGACAAATTTCGTCGGGGGGCGTCTGATGTCTTTTCTAGAACGACGTCGTGAGGTCCATGTTTGGTTTACTCCGCACAGTAACCCACCAATCACAATGCGTCGTAGACCTTGCTGCAAAAACGGCCGCATCGGACCAGCGAGTCGCTAGTTACGCCCGATATAAGCAGATTCGCGGCCTTTGCGCCGCCCAGACGAAATCGCCCCGGCCAGATGAATGTGCCATTCATCCTCGATTCCCCGGATGATGGCACATTCATTGCACGAGGCGTGGCGAGCAGGCCGGACGGCGCGCCGGCTAGCGCAGGTCGCCGCTGAGCATGCCGGCTGGCGCGACCGGCACGGTCACCAGGCCCATCTCGGCCGGAGCGGACAGCAGCGGATGCCGCGGCAGCACCCGGACCGTATACCCGAACGGGCCTGGCTGGCCGAGGATGGCCTCGCCGACGTACCACGCGACCGAGTCTGCTCCGGGCTCCGCCTCGAGGGTCAGCTCCGAGTGCACCGGGTCAGCGATCTCGTCGTCGTCCCCGGCCCGGCCGTAGAGCACCTCCACCGTCACGTCCGCGGGCACGAGCTCGCCGAGCGCGACTCCTGCCCTGATCGTCAGCGGCGTGCCCGGCACCTGGTCGCCGTCATCGGTCTCGACCAGCTCGACCCGGACCGCGGGCCACGCTCGCGTGACCCGCTCCTTCCACGCGGCGAGCTCTCCGGCGCCGACGAACGGCTGGTCCTCGCCATCGGTCAGCGCCCGAGAGGAACGGGACGCTGGCACATAGAGCTCGGTCGTGTACTCCCTGACCATCCGGGTCGCCTGAGCCTTGGGACCAAGCGTCCGCAGCGTATGCGTGACCATCTCCAGCCAGCGGCGGGGCAGTCCGTCGGCACCGCGGTCATAGAACATCGGCGCGACCGACTGGCCGAGCAGATCGTAGAGCGCGGCCGCCTCGACCTCGTCACGCCGGTGCGGATCGGACACCGAGTCCGCCGACGGAATCGCCCAGCCATTCTCGCCGTCGAACCACTCGTCCCACCAGCCGTCCAGCACCGAGAGATTGAGCGCGCCATTCAGCGCGGCCTTCATGCCGGACGTCCCGCACGCCTCGAGCGGCCTGAGCGGGTTATTCAGCCACACGTCGCAGCCCTGGACCATGCTGCCGCCGAGTGCCATGTCGTAGTCGGGCAGGAACACCATCCGGTGCCGCACGGCAGGATCGTCGGTGAACCTGACCATCTGCTGGATCAGCGCCTTGCCGCCGTCGTCGGCCGGGTGAGCCTTGCCCGCGATGACGAACTGCACCGGCCGCTCGGGGTCAAGCAGCAGCGCGGTCAGCCTGGCCGGATCCTGCAGCATCATCGTCAGGCGCTTGTACGAGGGCACCCGGCGAGCGAACCCGATGGTCAGGATGTTCTCGTCCAGTGCGCCGGAGATCCAGGCCAGCTCCGCCTCTGAAGCGCCTCGCTGCTGCCAGGAGGCCCGCAGCCTGGCCCTGGCCTCGGCCACCAGGCGGGCCCGGAGCAGCTGCCTGATCTGGACGATGCGGCCGGGGTCGGCGGCCACGGCGTCCCAGGCCGGCACGTCGTCGGCGAGCCAGTCCGCGGCGCCGGCGTGATGTCCGTTCTCGGCCAGGCTCAGGATCTCTGGTGCGACCCAGCTCGGTCCGTGCACGCCGTTGGTAATGGAGCCGATCGGCACCTCGGAGGTGTCGAAGCCCGGCCACAGACCGGTGAACATCTCCCGGCTGACTTCGCCGTGCAGCTTGCTGACGCCGTTGACCCGCTGCGCCAGCCGCATGCCCATCACGGCCATGTTGAACACTCCCGCGTCACCGCCGGGGTACGTCTCGGCACCGAACGCGAGCATCTGGTCGATCGGCAGCCCCGGCTCCCCGCCGTCCGGCCCGAACTGCTCCTCGATCAGCTCCTTGTCGAACCGGTCGATCCCGGCCGGCACCGGCGTGTGGGTGGTGAAGACCGTGCCCGCCCTGGTCAGCTCGACGGCCTCGGCGAAGGAAGCCCCCCGGGCCAGGTACTCCCTGATCCGCTCCACGCCGAGGAAGCCGGCGTGCCCTTCGTTGGTGTGGAAGACCTCCGGCTGCGGGTGGCCGGCGATCGCGCAGTACAGCCTGACCGCCCGCACTCCGCCGATTCCGAGCAGCAGCTCCTGGCGCAGCCGGTGGTCGCTGCCGCCGCCGTACAGGCGGTCGGTAACCTCCCTGAGCAGCGGATCGTTGTCCTCGGTGTAGGAGTCGAGCAGGAGCAGCGGGATCCGGCCCACGTCGGCCACCCAGATCTGGGCGGCAAGCTCCGCACCGTCGGGAAGTCCGACCGTGACCTTGGCCGGCGCCCCCGCCTCATCCCGCAGCAGCGCGATCGGCAGTCCGGCAGGATCCGACGCCGGGTAGCGCTCGGCCTGCCATCCCTCGGCGGACAGTGACTGAGTGAAGTAGCCGTGCCGGTAGAGCAGCCCGACGCCGATCAGCGGCACGCCCAGGTCGCTCGCCGACTTCAGGTGGTCGCCGGCCAGGATGCCGAGTCCGCCGGAGTACTGAGGCAGCGCGGCCGTGATCCCGTACTCGGGCGAGAAATAGGCGATCGCGGCCGGGCCATCGGACGACTGACCCGACAGCTGGTACCACCGGCCGCCGGTCCGGTACTCGTCGAGCTCGTCCACCGCGTCGCCGAGCCTGCGCAGGAAGTCCTCGTCAGCGGCGAGTGCGGCGAGCCGCTCCTGGGACACCCGCGCCAGCAGGCCGGCTGGGTCGTGCCGCGAGTCCTCCCATGCCTCCGGGTCGATCTCGGCGAAGATCGCCCTGGTCGGGGTGTGCCACGACCAGCGCAGGTTGAGCATCAGGGTCCGGAGCGGAGCGAGGGGCGCGGGCAGCGCGGGATGGACGGTGAACCGGCGGATTGCTTTCACGGTGAGTGACACTAATGCGTGCCGAGAGCAATCAGGACCATGACCCCCGGTCAAAGTCGGGCTGACCCGGGCCCGCTCCTGGGACCTGCCAGCGCGGCCCCGCCGGCGAAACCGAGCGGTAATGGGCGCCCGCATGCATGCCCCGGGCAGCGATTGGGTAGCTTTTCGTGGTGATCGGCAGGATTCCTATTCTCGACATTCAGCCTCTGGTCGACTGCGGCCGCCGGCCAGCCAAAGCCGTGCCCGGCGAGGTTGTGCCGGTGACGGCCACCGTGTTCCGCGAAGGGCACGAGATGCTCGGCACCGGTGTCGTCCTGCGCGATCCCGCGGGCCGATGCCAGCCGGTAGTGACGATGCGCGAGCTGGCTGAGGGCACCGACAGCTACGGAGCCGAGGTGGTCCCGGCCGGCGAGGGACTGTGGCATTTCAGGATCGAGGCGTGGGGCGACCCGATCGCGCACTGGCGGCACGACGCGGCGATCAAGGTGCCGATCGGCCAGGACGTCGACCTGATGCTCGCCGAAGGCGCGCTGCTCTTCGATCGGGCTGCCCAGGCGGCTGACCGTGCCGAGCGGGAGGCCGATGAGCCGGCCAGGGCCGCCAGGGCAGCCGCGGCGCGGGCACTGTACGACAAGGTCGCCGCAACGCTGCGGGGCGAGAAGGCGGCACCCGTCGACCGGCTGGGTACCGCGTTCACCGCCCAGGTGACCGAGGCGGTCGCCGAGTTCCCGCTGCGGGAGCTGACCACCTACTCGGAATGGTGCCCGCTGATCGTGCACCGGCAGCGGGCGCTGTTCGGCTCCTGGTACGAGCTCTTCCCGCGCTCGGAGGGGGCCAGGGTCGACCCGCTCGGCCGGCGCCGCCCGGTGTCGGGAACGCTCCGCACCGCCGCACTGCGGCTGCATGAGGTCGCGGCGATGGGCTTCGACGTCGTCTACCTGCCTCCGGTGCACCCGATCGGGACGACGGCGCGCAAGGGCAGGAACAACGCGCTGACGGCCAGACCCGATGACCCGGGCTCGCCGTGGGCGATCGGCTCCCCGGCCGGCGGGCACGACGCGATCCACCCTGACCTCGGCACGATCGCCGACTTCGACTACTTCGTGGCCCAGGCGGGCAAGCTCGGCCTCGAGGTCGCCATCGACCTAGCGCTGCAGGCCTCGCCGGACCACCCGTGGGTGGCCAAGCATCCCGAGTGGTTCACCACGCGAGCGGACGGCTCGATCGCCTACGCGGAGAACCCGCCGAAGAAATACCAGGACATCTACCCGCTGAACTTCGACAACGACCCGGACGGGATCTATGCCGAGGTGCTGCGGGTGGTGCGGTACTGGATCAGCCACGGCGTCACCATCTTCCGGGTCGACAACCCGCACACGAAGCCGCTGCCGTTCTGGGACCGGCTGCTGAGCGAGATCGCCGCGACCGACCCGGACGTGATCTTCCTGGCCGAGGCCTTCACCAGGCCGGCGATGATGCGCGCGCTGGCGATCATCGGATTCCACCAGTCGTACACCTACTTCACCTGGCGCAACTCCGCAGCCGACCTGACCGGGTACCTGACCGAGCTGGCCGGGCCCGCAGCGGCGTACATGCGGCCCAACTTCTTCGTCAACACCCCGGACATTCTGAGTGAGTACCTCCAGCACGCCGACCCGGCTGCGTTCAGGGTCCGGGCGGTACTGGCCGCGATGCTCTCCCCCTCCTGGGGCGTTTACTCCGGCTATGAGCTGTGTGAGAATTCTCCGCTGCGGCCAGGCAGCGAGGAGTACCTGGATTCCGAGAAATACCAGTATCGGCCGCGCGACTGGGCCACGGCAGCGCGAATGAACCTGGGTATCTCGCCGCTTATTGCACAACTCAATGCAATCAGGCGATCACATCCCGCTCTGCATCAGCTGCGCAACCTCCGATTCCATTTTCCGGACCGGCCGGAGATTCTGTGCTTTTCTAAGACGGTGGGAGCGTCCGCTGGCGTCCCTGGCGGCGATACAGTTCTGGTCGTCGTCAACCTCGATCCGCACCAGCCACGAGAGGCCACGGTCTGGCTGGATCGAACCGCCCTTGACATCGATGTCAGCGCGGGCTTCACGGTAACCGACGAGCTGACGGGCGAGTCGTACTGGTGGGCAGAGGCGAACTACGTCCGCCTGGATCCGGACAGCGCGCCAGCACATATCTTTAAGGTGTCCGCCAGCCAGCCAGGCGGCGGGGACCAGCCGGCCTGACGGCTGCCATGGATTGCGCATTAAGCACAAGACGGCGACGACAACGGAGCGGATGCACGGCACGGGGCCGGTCGCTCTAGCCAGATGCCGATGACCGCGGCGTGCGGGTAGCGCTGTCGCCAGCGCACCCCCAACCAAATCCAAATCTAGGGTAGGTAAGGAATTACAGGAGAGACCCCGTGGCAGAGCCGGAACTAGCGCCGCAAGGAACCCCCGCGCCGCCGAATACCTTCCTGCCGAGCACCGCCGCCGCGAACGAGCCGGTGCCGAACTCGTTTTCCTTCGACAAGCCGAGGGATCCGCGATGGTTCAAGCACGCCGTCTTTTACGAGGTCCTCGTCCGCGGCTTCCATGACTCTAACGGCGACGGCACCGGCGACCTTCGCGGCCTGATCTCCCGGCTCGATTACCTGCAGTGGCTCGGGATCGACTGCGTCTGGCTGCTGCCGATCTACAACTCGCCCCTGCGGGACGGCGGCTACGACATCGCGGATTTCATGCAGGTCCTGCCCGACTTCGGCACGATCGGCGATTTTGTGGAACTGGTCGAGGAGGCCCATGCCCGCGGCATCAGGGTGATCGCCGACCTGGTTATGAACCACACCAGCGACCAGCATCCCTGGTTCCAGGCGTCCCGCTCGGATCCGGACGGGCCGTTCGGCGATTTCTACATGTGGTCGGACACCGACGACAAGTATTCCGATGCCCGGATCATCTTCGTCGACACCGAGCAGTCCAACTGGACATTCGACCCGGTTCGCGGGCAGTACTACTGGCACCGGTTCTTCCATCACCAGCCGGACCTCAACTACGAGAACCCGCTGGTCCAGGACGCCATGCTCGAGGTGCTGCGGTTCTGGCTTGACCTCGGCATCGACGGATTCCGGCTGGACGCCGTGCCCTACCTGTACGCGCGCGAGGGCACGAACTGCGAGAACCTGAAGGAGACCCACGAGTACCTGAAGCGGGTCAGGGCCGAGGTGGACCGGCTCTACCCGGACCGGGTGCTGCTGGCCGAGGCGAACCAGTGGCCGGACGACGTCGTCGAGTACTTCGGCGACCCGACCGTCGGCGGCGACGAGTGCCACATGGCCTTCCATTTCCCGCTGATGCCGCGGATCTTCATGGCCGTGCGCCGGGAGCAGCGCTACCCGATCTCGGAGATCCTGGCCAAGACCCCGCAGATCCCGTCCGGCTGCCAGTGGGGGATCTTCCTGCGCAATCACGACGAGCTGACCCTGGAGATGGTCGCCGACGACGAGCGCGACTACATGTACTCCGAGTACGCCAAGGATCCCAAGATGAAGGCCAACATCGGGATCAGGCGCCGTCTCGCGCCGCTGCTCGACAACGACCGCAACCAGCTTGAGCTGTTCACCGCCCTGCTGCTGTCCCTGCCAGGCTCGCCGGTCATGTACTACGGCGACGAGATCGGGATGGGAGACAACATCTGGCTTGGCGACCGGGACGGCGTGCGCACGCCGATGCAGTGGACGGTTGACCGCAACGGCGGCTTCTCCAACTCTGATCCGCAGCGGCTCTACCTGCAGCCGAACATGGACCCGATTTACGGCTACCAGGCCATCAACGTCGAGGCGCAGGAGCGCAACACCGGCTCGCTGCTGCACTGGACCCGCCGGATGATCGAGATCCGCAAGCGCCACCAGGTCTTCGGCCTCGGCCGGTACTCCGAGCTGTCCAGCTCGAACCCGAGCGTGCTCGCGTTCGTCAGGGAGTACGGCGACGAGAGCCCGGAGGCACGGGAGGGAAACCCGATCCTGTGCGTCAACAATCTGTCGAGGTTCCCGCAGCCGGTCGAGCTTGACCTGAGCAGGTTCGACGGCTACACCCCGGTCGAGTGCATGGGCGGCGTGAGGTTCCCGCCGGTCGGCGAGCTCAGCTACCTGCTCACGCTGCCCGGGCACGGCTTCTACTGGTTCGTCATGGAACCGCCAGCGAACTGATCGGGACAAGTCGGCCGGCCCTGGATCGGGCCTGGATCCTGCCGGATGCTTGACTCGTCTGGTGACCCAGGGCCCGCTCACGGATCTGCTGTCGGCCTGGCTTCCGGCTCAGCGCTGGTTCGCCGGCAGCGGCTCCCTGGTGCGCGAGATCGAGATCACCTCCGACGTCCAGCTGGCCGATGGCGATCCTGAACTGCGGCATCTCATGGTCGACGTCTGGATCGGCCCAATGAAGGCCAGCCCAGCGAAGAGCAGCCCAGCGAAGACCGGCATTGAGAAGGTCAGCTATCAGATCGTGCTCGGACTGCGCGCTCAGCTGCCGCCCGACCTCGCCGCGGCGGCGATCGGTACCGTGACCGACGGCCGGATCGCGTACGACGGCGCGCGCGATCCCGAGCTGACCGCCGTCTTGCTGCGCGGTATCGCGGGGCGGCGCCGGGCCGGACCGCTGCGGTTCGAGGCCGAGCCCGGCGCGTGCATCGACGACACCGCCGCGCCCCGGGCGCTGCCCGCGCTGGCCAGCAACACCAGCATCGTGTTCGGCGACAAGGCCATCCTGAAGCTGCTGCGGCGCCCCTTCACCGGCCATCATCCCGACCTCGAGGTCCCGGCGGCGCTGACGAGAAACGGCTCGAAGCTGGTCGCTGCGCCGCTCGGCTGGATTGAGATGCCCGACGCCGGGCAGAGCACGGCCGTGCAGGCAGTGACTACCGCGCCGGAGCTGAGCACCGCGAGCGGACCGGCTACCGGGTCGGTCGTGCTCGCGATCCTGTCCGTGTACTTCGCCCACTCCGCCGACGGCTGGTCACTGGCTACCTCCAGCCTGCGCGCGGCCGAGCCGGACTTCTCCCGCCAGGCCCGTCTGCTCGGCGAGACCACGGCGCAGCTGCACGTCGAGCTGGCGGCCGCCTTCGGCACGAGCGTGCTCTCCAGGTTCGCGCTGACCGACCTCACTGACGCCATGCAGACGGAGCTCACTCAGGCCATCCGGGTCGTCCCGCCGCTCCGCGAGTACGAGCCGGGGATCCGTGCCTGTTACGCCAGCCTGGCCGATCCGGACACCGAGGTCGCGGTCCAGCGGATCCACGGCGACTATCACCTGGCCCAGGTGCTGGGGACCGACGGCGGCTGGGTCGTGCTCGACTTCGAGGGCGAGCCGTCCGTGCCGCTCGCCCGGCGCCGGGCCTTCGCGCCCGCACTGCGCGACGTGGCCGGCATGCTCCGGTCGTTCGACTACGCCGCCCGGCACCAGCTGATGCGGGCGCGGAACGAGCAGCAGGCTCAGCAGACGGCGGCCGAACAGGTAGCGGCCGAGTGGGTGCGCCGATGTCAGGACGCGTTCTGCGCTGGGTATGCGGACCTTATGGGAAGCGACCCGAGATGCAGCGGGCCGCTGCTGCGTGCCCTGACCCTCCAGAAGGCAGTCTACGAGGCAGTCTACGAGGCCAGGCACCGGCCAGACTGGCTGCCGATCCCGCTCGCTGCGATCGCGGAGGCAAGCCGATGACAGCCGCAGGTAAGCCGCTGGCCAGTCCGGTCGAGGTCGCCGACCCGATCGGTCCAGACGAGATCGCCCGGATCACGGCCGGGCACCACCACGATCCGCACGCGGTACTCGGCGCCCACCCCGGACCGCATGGCACCGTGATCAGGGCGCTGCGCCCGCTGGCCTGGTCGGTCACCGCCATCATGCCGGACGGGACCAGGTTCGGGATGCGGCATGTGCACGAGGGCATCTTCTCCGTGACCGTGCCGTTGGCCGGCGTCAGCGACTACCGGCTCGCGGTCACGTACTCGGCCGACGGGCCTGAGCTGCTCGTCGACGACCCGTACCGGCATCTCCCCACCCTCGGCCAGATGGACCTGCACCTGATCGGCGAGGGCCGGCACGAGGAGCTCTGGCAGGTGCTGGGCGCCAGGGTGCGCCCAGAGCTGGACGGGACCTCGTTCGCCGTCTGGGCCCCGAGCGCCCGCGGCGTCCGGCTGATCGGCGACTTCAACCACTGGGACGGCAGGGCGCACCCCATGCGCTCGCTCGGCAGCTCAGGCGTCTGGGAGCTGTTCCTGCCGGCCGTGGGAAGCGGTGCCACGTACAAGTACGAGATCTGCGGCCCGGACGGCAGCTGGCAGCGCAAGGCCGATCCCATGGCGGCCTTCGCCGAGGTCCCGCCGGCTACCGCATCCGTGGTGTTCGAATCCGCCTTCGACTGGTCCGATCAGGACTGGATGGCAGCCCGCGCCCAGCGCGATCCGCTGCGCGAGCCGATGAGCGTCTACGAGGTCCACATCGGCTCGTGGCGGCCCGGGCTCTCCTACACCGAGCTCGCTGCTGCCCTTGTTGAATATGTGACCGAACGTGGGTTCACCCACGTTGAGTTCATGCCGGTAGCCGAGCACCCCTTCGGCGGATCGTGGGGTTACCAGGTGACGTCGTATTACGCGCCGTCGGCCAGGTTCGGGACGCCGGATGACTTCCGCTACCTGGTCGACCGGCTGCATCAGGCCGGCATCGGCGTGATCGTCGACTGGGTGCCCGCCCACTTCCCGAAGGACGCCTGGGCGCTGGCCAGGTTCGACGGGACGCAGCTGTACGAGCACGCCGACCCGCGCCGCGGCGAGCATCCCGACTGGGGCACGCTCATCTTCGACTTCGGCCGGCGCGAGGTGCGCAATTTCCTGGTCGCCAACGCGGTGTACTGGCTGGAGGTATTCCACATCGACGGGCTGCGGGTGGACGCCGTCGCCTCGATGCTGTACCTGGACTACTCGCGCAAGCCCGGCGAGTGGACGCCGAACGTGCTCGGCGGCCGGGAGAACCTGGACGCGGTCTCGTTCCTGCAGGAAGTCAACGCCACCTGCTACAAGAGGTCGGCGGGCATCGTGATGATCGCCGAGGAGTCGACCGCGTGGCCAGGCGTGACCAGGCCCGTGCACCTCGGCGGCCTGGGCTTCGCCCTGAAATGGAACATGGGCTGGATGCACGACACGCTGTCGTACCTGGCGCACGACCCGGTGTACCGCCGGTACCACCACAACGAGCTCACGTTCTCGATGATGTACGCCTACAGCGAGAACTTCGTGCTGCCGCTGTCGCACGACGAGGTCGTGCACGGCAAGGGCTCGCTGCTCCGCAAGGTGCCGGGAGACGACTGGAAGCGGTTCGCCACGCTGCGGGCACTGTTCGGCTACATGTGGGCGCATCCCGGCAAGCAGCTCCTGTTCATGGGGTCGGACTTCGGTCAGGACTCCGAGTGGTCGCAGGAGCACGGGCTGGACTGGGCCGCGCTCGCCAATCCGTCGCACGCCGGCCTCCAGCGGCTGGTCACCGACCTGAACGCGGCCTACCGCCAGCTCCCGTCGCTGTGGCGCGAGGACTACTCGCCGGCCGGGTTCAGCTGGATCGACGCGAACGACGCGTTCGGCAACGTGATCTCGTTCCTGCGGTTCGCGCAGGACGCCCCGGCCGTCGCGTGCGTGGTCAACTTCTCCGGGGACCCGCATTACGACTACCGGGTCGGGCTGCCGTCCGCCGGCCAGTGGCGCGAGATGATTAACAGCGACGCCACCGACTACGGCGGCAGCGGCGTCGGCAACCTGGGTCTGGTCGAGTCGGTGGACGTGCCCTGGCACGGACGGCCGGCGTCCGCGGTGCTGACGGTTCCGCCGCTCGGCATGCTCTGGCTGGTCCACGACCCAGCCCCCGCCGAAGCCGACCCCACCGAAGCCGACCCCACCGAAGCGGACCCGACAGAGGCCGAAGCGCAGGCTGAGCCGCCACCAGCGACGTCACCCCACCCCGCCACTCCCATTCCATGATCACGGAAGGCTGTCAGCCGAAAATACCGACAGCCTTCCGTGATCATGACGTACGCGCCGCGCAACCGGCCCCGCAGCTACGGAGTGTTCCTGTCCAGCCACGCTGACGTAGCACGGTCGCAATCTCGGCGGCCACCTGGCACGGTCGCTCGGTCACGTCTGCCCAGCTGTAGCGAAGGGTGATGATTCCCGCACTCGCGAAGTAGTTGTCGCGGTGGATGTCCTTCCACCTCGCCTCGACCGGGTGTGACGCACGCCCGTCGAGTTCGACGGCCACTCCGAAGTCGGCGAACAGGTTGTCCAGGTATGCCGAGCTCGCGCTCCGCCGCATTCGCGCCTGCCGCTTCGGCCGGGGCAGCCCGTGCGGCCGCTCGACATTTCGGAGGTACTGGCGTTCCAGGTTCGACATGATCCCGTCGGAGATCTCCTCCAGCGCCTCCGCAAGGTCGGCCCGCCAGCGCAGCTTCTTGCGGCTTCCGGCTGCCGCGCGAATCTGATCCGGCGTGACCAGGCCCTTGGAACACGCGGCACTTAGCCAGAAGAACGCGGCGTCGAAGGACCGGACGATCTCAGCTATGTCGAGGACGGTCTCCTCCCACCGGGTCCTGGGCGGCGTCCTAGCGGGGTGCCGCGCTGCCGCGAGCCTCGTCGACCGGTGCACGATGACCTGAGCCAGGCCGCCGTTCCGCTCGCGACTGCCGATGCAAACTCGCTGACCAGCGGGGATCGTCACATAGATAGCGTCACGTGGCCGGTCGGCAATGCCATCGAGTTCGGCCGCCGTGAAGTGACTGAGCGCCGCTTCGGGACCGCAGCGCCTGACCGCGGCCCACAGTTCGCTCTCCCTCGTATGCGGCCCGGTGTACGCGGCATAGACGCCTCGGTACATCGTTCGCCATCGATCGGCGCGCAGCAGTGAGTCGATCGCCAGCAGATCCGCCGGGCTCTTCGCCTGCCAGCGCGCGATGACTCCGCGCTGGAACCTGATGAGCCCCTCGGACTGGCTCGACAGACGTGCGGTCATGCATGCAGGCTGCCGTCGTACGGGACCCCGGCGCATACCCGATCCGGCACCTGTGGACGAAGCCGGTCCCGCCATCCGACCCTGTGGATACACCGCCCCGATCGTCCGCGCAGCGCGCTAGGCTCGGCCGCTCATGAGCACGGAAGCCCGCCGGCGGCTGAAGTCGAGAG
>JADGPC010000380.1 GCA_017882645.1 Streptosporangiales bacterium
AGCTGCGGATAGCGGTCGGTCCCGGCGTGTTCGTGCCGCGCCGCCGCAGCGAGCTGCTCGCCCGGCAGGCCGCCGCGCTGACCCCGCCCGGATCGGTGGTGATCGACCTGGCCTGCGGCGCGGGGGCGCTCGGCATCGCCATCGCGGCGCTCGCCGGTGACACCGAGCTGCACGCCTGCGATATCGATCCGGTCGCGGTGGCCTGCGCGCGGCGCAACGTCGAGCCGGCCGGCGGGCACGTGTATGAGGGCGACCTGTACGAGCCCCTGCCGGCCAGCATCCGCGGCCGGGTCACGACGATCGTCGCCAACGTGCCGTACGTGCCGACCGATCAGCTCGCGCTGATGCCGGCCGAGGCCCGGGACCACGAGCCGGTCCTCGCCCTCGACGGCGGCCAGGACGGGCTCGACGTGCTCCGCCGGGCGGCCGCGGGCGCCGGCGACTGGCTGAGGCCAGGCGGTCACCTGCTGATCGAGACCAGCATGGCCCAGGCCGCTGCCGCGACCGAGGCCTTCGCCGCGGCCGGCCTGGCCCCGGCCAGCAGGAGCGATCCGGATCTGGGCGCCACGATCGTCATCGGCCGGCGATGACTGCCGTCATCAGCGCCGGGCAGCCGCGTTAACGGCGCGTCAATACTGCCCTGACCGGCGTTAAGACGGCGTCAAGATCGGCCGGATCGGCCGGCCGACGCGGTCGACTGGGAACTGCGATGACTGATGCGCAGCTGAGGCCGACCCCGCGCCGGCGCGGTGTTGCCGCCCACTATGCCCTTCCGGCGGGCTGCTCCGCGCTGCTGCTGACCGGCGCGGTAGCGGCCGCCAGCCACGGCGCCGTCTCCGGCGGCTGGGTGCTGCTGCTCGCCGCGATCATCGTGGCGGCGGGCGGCCTGATTGCCGAACCTGGCGCGACGCTCTTCGTGGTCGGGGCCGCCTGGCTGACTGTGGCCGGCTTTTCCCGGCCTCCCTACGCCAAGCTTCAGGTGACCTGGCAGCTCGGCGCGCGCGCCGCGCTCGTGCTGAGCCTGGCCGGCCTGGCGGGCACCGCGGCAGGCACGGTGATGCGCCGGCTCGCTTCGTCGTTCACACTGGGGGTTGTGGAAGTTCGCGGCGATGACCGACCGAGGCTCTCGTGGTGGCGGGAACCCGGCAGAGGCGGCGGCCTTGACCGCAGGCGGCAGCTCGCCGGCGTGCTGCTGGTCGCGGTCCTGCCGCTGATCACGGCCGCGCTCGTGCCGGCCCAGCGCTCGCTCAGTCTCTCCGACGACCTGCTGATATATCTCGTGGGCGTCGTCGGGGTGGCGGTCGTCGGCGGCTTCTGGCCGGCCGTCGCGGCGGCCGTGACCGCCAGCATGCTGCTCAACTGGTTCTTTACCCCGCCGGTGCACACGTTCACGATCGCCGATCCGCAGAACATGCTCGCCCTGCTGCTCTTCATCACCGTTGCCGTCACGGTGAGCAGCGTGGTGCACCTGGCCGCCCGGCGGGCGGTCCAGGCCGCGCGCAGCCGCGAGGACGCGGCGGCCCTGCTCGCGCTGGCTCAGACCGTGCTCGGCGGTGCCGACACGCCCGGAGCCATCCTGACCCACCTGACCAGCACGAGGGGTGGCAGCGCCGAGCTCGCGGAGCTGGTCAACGACCAGTGGGTGCGGGTGGCAGCGTCCGGCACGGCGCCGCCGGGATCCGTCGAGACCAGGGTGCGCGCCGGATCCGAGCTCACGCTCATCGTCGCCGGGCAGTCCGATCCGCTGACCTCCCGGCTGCTCGACGGGTTCGCCGCCCAGGCGGCCGCGGCCCTGGACCGCGACCGGCTTCGCACCCAGGCGGCTCAGGCCGAGGCGCTGGCCGAGGGGAACCGGATGCGCACGGCGCTGCTCGCGGCGGTCAGCCATGACCTGCGCACGCCGCTCGCCTCGATCAAGGCGAGCATCAGCACGCTGCGCCAGACCGGCGTGCAGCTCGACCCCGCGGACGAGGCGGCGCTCCTCGCCACGACCGAGGAGTCGGCTGACCGGCTGAACGACCTGATCGGCAACCTGCTCGACATGAGCAGGCTGGCGGCCGGCTCCCTGGAGCCGTTCCTGCGGCCCGCCTCCATCGACGAGGTCGCGCCGCTCGCCCGGCAGGAGACCGAGAGCTCGGCGAACATGCGCCTGGTGGTACCCGACGAGCTGCCGCTGGTGCGGACCGACCCTGGGCTGCTGGAGCGGGTCCTCGCCAACCTGTTCGCCAACGCGATCGCGCACTCGCCGCCCGGCCGCCCGCCGGTCATGACGGCCAGGCACGAAGGAGAGGTCGTGCTGCTGGACGTGATCGATCACGGGCGCGGCGTGGCGGATCAGCTCAAGCCGGTGATGTTCGAGCCCTTCGAGCGGCTCGACGAGCGCGGCGGCGGTGCCGGCGTCGGGCTCGGCCTGGCTGTGGCCAGGGGATTCCTGTCGGCGATGGGCGGCTCGGTGACCGCGCTGGACACTCCGGGCGGCGGCCTCACGATGCGCGTCACGCTGCCGGTAGCCGCGCCCGCCAGCTCCGCGATGGCCGCCGACTAGTGACGCGCGTTCTGGTCATCGACGACGAGCAGCCGATCCTGCGGGCGCTGCAGATCAACCTGGCCGCGCATAAGTACGAGGTCAGCACCGCTGCCGACGGCGCCTCAGGGCTGGCCGCCATGACC
>JADGPC010000381.1 GCA_017882645.1 Streptosporangiales bacterium
ATCCTGATGCCGCACATGCGCTGCGGGAGCAGCTGGATCGCTGGACCGCGTCGGGCCTGATCGATGCGGACCAGGCCAGCCGGATCGAGTCCGCGGAGCTGGCCCGGAACGCCGCGGCTCCGCGCCGTCGGCTGCCACTGGTGGCCGAGGTTCTCGGCTATGTCGGAGCCGTCATCGCGATCACGGCCGCCGGCGTCCTGATCCATCAGTTCTTCCGGCACGTCCCGCCCGCGGCGGAGCTGGCCTTTGCCGCGATCGTGGCGGTCGGGCTGACCCTGGCGGGAACCGCCATGCGGACCAGCGCCGAGCCGGCGTTCGCCCGTCTCCGCAGCGTCCTGTGGCTGCTGGCGACCGCCGGCGCCGCTAGCTTCGTGGCCATCCTGAGCCTGAAGTACCTGCACCTGTCCGACAGCAGTGCCGCGCTGCTGGCCGAGGGCGCATGGCTGGCGTGCGCGATCCCGATGTGGTGGCGGACCAGGTCCGTGGTCCAGCACCTGTCCGTATTCGCCGGAGCGGTGGCCCTGGTCGAGACGAGCGTCGACCGGGTCCACCCGAACCTCGGAACCCTCGGCATCGGACTTGTGCTCTGGATCGTTGCCGCGCTGTGGGGGCTCGCCGTATACCGCGGCTACCTGGTCCCGCGCACAGCCGGCCTGCTGGTCTCGGGCGTCGGGGTGCTGGCCGGCGCCATCCTGGCCATGGACGAGGCGGCGGCCGGCCAGGTGCTCGCGCTCGTGACCGTGGGCGGCTTGCTGTGCGCGGGCATCCTGCTGCGCGGGGTGCTGCTCATCGCCATCGGCGGAGTCGGCACGCTCTACGTCGTTCCCGATGCTGCCAGCCGGTACCTGCCGGGCTCGGTCGCCGCGCCGCTGGCGGTCGCAGTAGTCGGCCTGTTGCTGTTCGGGATGGCGCTCTGGCTGGCCCGGACGCGCAGGAAAGCGTGACCACCTGCACCAGGGCTAATCCTTGCCGCCGTCCCGATCGTCCAGGATCAGGCTCAGCACCCAGCCGACGATGCCGACGATCAGCGCGCCCAGCACGGCCGGCCCGAACCCGGTGATGTGGAACGGCACGCTGAGCTTCCCGGCCACCCAGCTGGTGAGCCAGAACAGCAGGCCATTGACCACGATGCTGATCAGCCCGAACGTGACCGCATAGGCCAGGCAGCCCACCGCCCTGACGATTGGCTTCAGCACGGCGTTAATCACGCCGAAGATCAGCGCGACCACTACCAGCGTGGTGATCTTGCCGGCTGTCGTGTGCGCATGCAGCTGGATGCCCGAGATAAGCAGCGTGGCCACCCAGACCGCGACAGCAGTGATCACCAGCTTGATCAGAAACTTCATTGCGCTATCTTGCCAGTTAAACCGGCAGTTCGGGAGCGGACGGGAGCGTACGGGATCAGATAGGAGATAAGACACAAAACCTTCAGGGGGCGATTCTGCGGGCAAGTCATCCGAAGCGGAGCGGCGGACGCCGGCCGGGCCGATCCGGCCCAGAGGGTCCGCTGGACTCGCTGATCGCGTGATGGCAGCATCATCGGTGGGATTTCGGGGATACCTCGAGACGGGCCACGGGGGCGTGGGCCACGGGGTACTCCTCGCCGGGGTGACGGGGATCGGGGGATCCGCGATGCGATTTGGCTGGTTGCTGCCTGACGCCAGCTATCAGGTGCTCTTCGAAGGCTGGGACCGACAGCAGTATCGGCCGCGGCACGGCAAGCCGCCCCTGGTGGTGCGGGGGGTGTACTCGGCCGCGGTTGCCGTCGGCCGGGCACGTGAGCGCTACCTCGGCGCGACCGAGGATGAGAGCCTGGCCGGCGCTGCCGGCCGCCCGCGCAGCGCTGACTGACGTCACGGTCGCGAGCCGCGGCATCGGGGTACTGCCTGCCCGCGTGACTGCCGGTATCGGCTACTTCCAGCGGAAATGGACGAAGATCCGGCCGAAGTTCCTGGAATCCTTCTCGACCCGGTGATAGAGCGCCTTGATGTCCTTGCGGTCGAGGAAGCGCAGGACGTGCTTCTTGAGCTGCCCGGAGCCCTTGCCCGGGATGATCTCGACCAGCGGCGCCTTCGTCCTGACCGCCTCGTCGATGATGTCCTGGAGCGCCTTGTCGATGTCCCTGCCCCGGTTGTAGATGTCGTGCAGGTCCAGCTTGAGCTTCATCAGCCGCCTCTCAGGTCCGTGCCCGCTTCACGTTACGCTGCCGCAATGCCCGACGACATTCCGCGGCGCACCGGGGGCTGGCCCGAGTGATCTGCGTACTCGGCGACGCTCACCTGGACGTCGTGGTCACTATCTCGGGCCCGGTCGCGCCGGATACCGATACGCCCGCGCGGACTCGGGTGACGCTCGGCGGCCAGGCGGCGAACGTCGCAGCCTGGGTGGCGGCACTCGGCGGCCGGAGCAGGCTGATTGCCGCGAGGGCCACCGATGCGGCGGCGGGGATCGTGGCCAGCGACCTCGCCAGTCGCGGCGTCGAACTGGTCGGGCCGGTGGTCGAAGGCCACACGGGCGTGGTCGTCTCGCTCTCGGACGGCGGCTCGCAGCGGTCCATGCTCACCGACCGCGGGGTCGGCCCGCTGCTGACCGCAGCCGATCTCGAGCCCGGGTGGCTCGACGGCTGCTCGTGGCTGCACCTGCCCGCCTACAGCCTCACCAGCCAGCCAGTCCACGAGGCAGCGATCGCCGCGGCCGCGGCGGCGCGGAGCCGGGCGGCACGGCTGAGCATTGACCTTTCCTCCACCGCAGCCATCGCCGGCTACGGGGTCGGGCGTTTCGTCGGCCTGCTGGCGGAACTCCAGCCCGACCTGGTACTAGGCAACAGCGCCGAGACTGATCTGATCGGCGACCTGCCGGGCACCGAGATGATCACCAAGCTCGGCGCCGCCGGCGTCGTGATCGCGGGCCAGCGCTACCCGGCCATAGCGACCGAGCCCGCGGACGCGACCGGCGCGGGGGACGCGTTCGCGGCAGGGTATCTTGTCGGCGGTGTTCACCTTGGCCTCGCCGCGGCGGCCAGGGCCGTAGCGACGATTGGGGCGGTGCCGTGACAATCGCGCTGCGGGTAGCCGACGAGGTCGCCAGCGCACTGGCGGCCGGCCGTCCGGTCGTCGCCCTGGAGACCACGCTGGTCTCGCACGGCTTCTTGGCCGGTCGCGGGCTGGCCGCGGCGCTCGAGTCCGAGGACCGGGTGCGGGCGGCCGGCGCCGTGCCGGCGACCGTCGGCATCGTCGGCGGCGCGCTCCGCGTCGGGCTCGATCGCGCGGCGCTCGAGCGGTTCGCTGAAGCCGGCACCGGGGCCCGCAAGGTCGGCGCGCGGGACATCGCGGCCTGCGTCGTCCAGGGCGCCCTCGGATCGACCACGGTAGGCGGAACCCTGGCCGCCTGCCGGCTGACCAGGATCACGTTCATGGGCACGGGCGGCATCGGCGGCGTGCACCGGGGGTTCGCCGAGTCGCTCGACATCTCCGCTGACCTGTTCCAGATCGCCCGCACTCCGGTGGTCGTGGTCTGCTCGGGAGCCAA